>JAFATP010000015.1 GCA_019243895.1 Alphaproteobacteria bacterium | reverse complement strand
AATCCTGCTGGGGAATCACCCCGCCGCACACCACCACGATGTCCTCGCGCCCCGCTTTTTTCAGTTCGGCGATCAACGCCGGCACCAAGGTTTTATGCCCGGCGGCGTGCGAGGAAACACCTACGATATGCACATCGTTCTCAATGGCCTGCCGCGCCACCTCTTCCGGCGTGGCGAAGAGCGGCCCCACATCCACGTCAAACCCCATATCGGCAAAGGCGGTGGCGATCACCTTGGCACCGCGGTCATGCCCGTCCTGCCCGATCTTGGCCACCAGCATGCGCGGCCTGCGTCCTTCGGCTTTGGCGAAGGCTTCCACTTCGCGACGGATGCCCGCCAGCTTCTCATCGCCGCGCCACACGCCGCCATACACGCCCGAGATGGTGCGGATCTGCGCGTTATAGCGCCCGAACACTTTTTCCAGCGCCTCCGAGATCTCTCCCACCGTCGCGCGAGCCCTGGCCGCTTCCACCGCGAGAGCGAGCAGGTTGCCGGTTTTGGCCTTGGCCGCCTGCGTCAGCGCTTCAAGCGCCGCCGTGCATAGCTTCTCGTCCCGGGTTTTGCGCAGCTGCCCCAGACGCTTCAATTGCCCCTCGCGCACCTTGGCGTTGTCCACCTCCAGGATTTCCAATTCCTCTTCGTTTTTCAGCGCATATTTATTGACGCCGATAATCACTTCCTCGCCGCGGTCGATGCGCGCCTGGCGCTTCGCCGCCGATTCCTCGATCTTCAGCTTGGGAATGCCCGCCTCGATCGCCTTGGTCATGCCGCCCGCCGCGTCCACTTCCCGGATCAGCTCCCGCGCATGCGTCACCAGCGCCTGCGTCAGCGATTCCACATAAAAGCTGCCGCCCAGCGGGTCCACCACCTTGGTCACGCCGGTTTCATGCTGGATGACCAGCTGTGTGTTGCGGGCGATGCGCGCGGAAAAATCGGTAGGCAGGGCGATGGCTTCGTCCAGCGCGTTGGTGTGCAGCGATTGCGTGCCGCCCAGCACAGCAGCCAGCGCCTCGATGGTGGTGCGGATAACGTTGTTGTACGGGTCTTTCTCGGTCAGCGATACGCCGGAAGTCTGGCAATGGGTGCGCAGCGCCGAGGAGGTGGGGTGCTTGGGATCGTATTTCGCCATCGTCTCCGCCCACATCACGCGCGCGGCGCGCAGCTTGGCGATCTCCATGAAGAAATTCATGCCGATGGCGAAGAAAAACGAAAGCCGCGGCGCGAATTCATCCACGCTCAAGCCCTTGGAGAGGGCGGCCTTCACATATTCCTCGCCGTCGGCGATGGTGTAGGCCAGCTCCTGCACGGCGGTGGCGCCCGCCTCCTGCATATGATAGCCGGAGATGGAGATGGAATTGAATTTCGGCATGTTGCGCGCGGTGTATTCAATGATGTCCGCCACGATGCGCATGCTGGGCTCTGGCGGATAGATATACGTGTTGCGCACCATGAATTCTTTCAGGATGTCGTTCTGAATGGTGCTGGAGAGCTGCTCGAGCTTTGCGCCCTGTTCCAGCCCCGCCACGATATAACATGCCATAATCGGCAGCACCGCGCCGTTCATGGTCATGGAAACGCTCATCTCGTTCAGGGGAATGCCGTCGAAGAGAATTTTCATGTCCTCCACCGAGTCGATGGCCACCCCTGCTTTGCCTACATCCCCCACCACGCGCGGATGGTCGGAATCGTAGCCGCGATGCGTGGCCAGGTCGAACGCCACCGAAAGCCCCTTCTGCCCGGCGGCCAGGTTGCGCTTGTAAAACGCGTTGGATTCCTCTGCGGTGGAAAAACCCGCATACTGGCGGATAGTCCACGGGCGCACGGCATACATGGTGGCGCGCGGCCCGCGCAGATACGGCGGGAAGCCCGGCAGCGTATTTACATATTGAAGATTCTGTAAATCCTCCGCGGTAAAAAGCGGTTTGACCACGATGCCTTCCGGCGTTTCCCAGTTCAGCGCTTCCAGGGATTTGCCCTCACCGACATCCTTCGCGGCGAGTTTCTGCCAGTCGGCCAGCGTGCGGGGAGGGAAGGTGGTCATATTAACTGCCGTATTTATTCCTCTGCGAGGCATGAAGATTGTATGCCGAAAGGATGAAAAATCTATCAAGAAAGCGAATTGCCCGGCGTATCCCGCTAAATATCCGCATAGACATGGGTTTCCGCCTTTGCCCCCGGCTGCGTCACTGCGCCGTCGCGCGCCGGTCCCACCGTTTGCGCATATTTCCATAAAGCGCCGGATTGAAACCCGTGCGGGCGCGGCGTCCAGCGCTGGCGCCGGCTGCTCAGCTCCGCGTCGCTGAGTTC
>JAFATP010000218.1 GCA_019243895.1 Alphaproteobacteria bacterium | reverse complement strand
GAAGGGGCTGGTGGTGATGTTCATCTGCAATCATTGCCCGTTCGTGCAGGCAGTGGCAGACAAGATCGCGCGCGATGCCGCGGAGCTTTCAGCGTACGGCATCGGTTCCATTGCCGTCATGTCCAACGATGTGGCGAATTACCCTGAGGATTCCTTCGACCGCATGATTGCTTTCGCCGGGCAGCACGGATTTTCCTTTCCCTACGTCATTGACGAAACCCAGGAAGTGGCCAAGGCCTACGGCGCGGTATGCACGCCCGATTTCTTCGGCTTCGATGGCGGCCTGATCCTGCAATATCGCGGGCGGCTGGATGCTTCGGGAATGCAGCGCACGGAAGGCGGCAAGCGCGAATTGTTCGAAGCGATGAAGCAAGTGGCGCAATCCGGCCGGGCTCCCGCCGTTCAAGCGCCGAGCATTGGCTGCTCGATCAAATGGCGGGACGAGTAGCGGATAGTTTCTTTATAACAAAACCCCTATGCGATAAAATTTATCCGGATCGGGTGTTCCGTCATGAAATATCTGGATATGCAGGGCGCGAAGCTTCCGGCGCTGGGTTTTGGCACCTGGCAGCTGCAGGGCAATGAATGCGGGCGCGCGGTGCGGGCGGCCATCGAGATCGGCTACCGGCACATCGACACTGCGCAGATTTATGAAAATGAAGCCGAGGTGGGCCGCGCCATTGCCGGTTCCGCCATCGCGCGCAAGGAATTCTTCGTCACCACGAAAATATGGACGGCCAATCTCAGCCCCGGGAGCGTGGCGGCCTCAATGGAGGATTCCCTGGCCAGGCTGCGCATGGATTACGTCGATTTATTGCTGATTCATTGGCCTAACCCCGAAGTGCCGCTGGCCGGAACGCTGAAAGCCATGGAAGCATTGATGCGGAACGGCAAGACGAAAGCCATCGGCGTCAGCAATTTTACGGTGGCGTGGATGCGCCGGGCGGTGGAAGAACATGGCGCGCCGGTCGCCTGCAACCAGGTTGAATACCATGTCCTGCTGTCGCAGCGGGCGGTGCTGGAATACGCGCGGGCGCACGGCATTACGGTCACCGCCTACGGCCCGCTGGCGCGCGGCAAACTCACCAATAACCCGGTGCTGGCGGCGATCGGGAAAAAATATGGAAAGACCGCCAATCAGGTGGCTTTGCGATGGCTGATCGAACAGGATGTGGCGGCCATTCCCAAGGCGGCCAGGAAAGAAAACGCCCGGGAGAATTTCGCTATTTTCGATTTCGCGTTGAGTGAGGACGATCATCGCGCCATCGCGGCGCTGGCGAACAATACGCGCCTGATTAACCCGGTTTTCGCGCCGCAGTGGGATGCGGCGTGACAATGGCTGAATCGCCGCATCTGTTTGCGCCGCTCACTCTCCGCGACGTCCGCCTGCGCAACCGCATCGCCGTCTCGCCGATGTGCCAGTATTCCTCCGAAGACGGATTCGCCAATGACTGGCACCTGGTGCATCTGGGCAGCCGCGCCGTGGGAGGATGTGCGCTGGTGATAATGGAAGCCACCGCCGTGGAACCGCGCGGGCGCATCACGCCTGGGGATCATGGATTGTGGAGAGACCAGCACATCGAGATCCTGGCGCGCATCGCCCGTTTCATCAGGCAGCAGGGCGCCGTTCCCGGCATTCAGCTTGCGCATGCCGGGCGCAAGGCAAGCTGCCGCGTGCCGTGGGAAGGCGGCGCGGCTCTGTTGCCCAGCGAAGGCGGCTGGCAAACCGTTGCGCCCAGCGCCATTGCGTTTAACCAGGGCGACCCCGTTCCCCACGCCCTGAGCAAGGAAGAAATCGGCGGCATCACCGCCGCCTTCGCCGAGGCGGCGCGACGGGCGCTGCAAGCGGGATTCGAAGTGGTGGAGCTGCACGCCGCGCACGGTTACCTGATGCATGAATTCCTTTCGCCCCTGTCCAACGGGCGCAGCGACGAATATGGCGGCGCGTTCGAAAACCGAATCCGCTTCGTCGTGGAGGTCACGGCGGCCGTGCGCGCGGTATGGCCGGAGCGCCTGCCGCTGTTTCTGCGCATCTCCGCCACGGACTGGGCGGAGGGCGGCTGGAATGATGATGATTCGGTAAAGCTGGCGGCGATCCTGCATGGCGAGGGCGTCGATGTGATCGATTGCTCGTCCGGCGGGCTGGTGCCGCATGCGCGGATCCCCCTGGCGCCGGGGTATCAAGTGCCGTTTGCCGAGCGCATCAAGCGCGAATGCGGCATTCGCACCGGGGCGGTGGGGCTGATCACCGAGCCGCAGCAGGCCGATGCCATCGTTCGCGGCGGCCAGGCCGATCTGGTTCTGCTGGCGCGGGCGCTGTTGCGCGATCCATACTGGCCGCTGCATGCGGCGCAGGCATTGCAAGCGGAAACCGGCGCGCCGGTGCAATACGGCCGGGCTTTCGCCACGCCAAAATAATGGCAGGCGCGGGTTAGCGCGCGCCGGTATGAGGCGCGATATTCCGTTGGTAAAGCGCGAAGA
>JAFATP010000286.1 GCA_019243895.1 Alphaproteobacteria bacterium | reverse complement strand
GCCGGATCAGTATTCAAATGATGCCCCGTCGCACATCCGGTATATTGAATATGTCGCGTTGCACCTGCGCATTCCGCGCGCCGACCAGGACTGGTTGGCGTATCATCCCCCGTTATATTATCTGCTGACGGGCATCCTTTACCGCTTGGCCCATCCATACACCGATGCCATCCCCGTTTTACGCGCCTTTTCGCTGGTATGCCACCTGATATTCCTTTTATGCGGCGCGGCGACGCTTCGCCTATTCATCACAGACCGCGCATTGTATCTGCTGGCGTCGGGCATGCTGGCGGCATGGCCCTCGGGCGTTATGTCCGCCGCGCGCATCGATAGCGCCGCGCTGCTTTACCCGCTGGCCGCCGCGTCTTTTTATTACCTGGTGCAATGGCATCGGAAACAAGAGCGGGAGATGTTAGCGGCATGTCTTATTGCCGCCGGCTTTGCCGTTATCACGCGCAGCAACGCGTTCATCCTGCTCATATCCGTCGCCATCGCCGCCGGGTTCCATCTGCTTCGGCGCACCGTTGCCCCGGGATATTTCGCAAGGCGCTGTTTCGCCTTGACGTTGATATTGCTGATCATGACCCTGGGCATCAACATGGGACGGCCGATTTATTTGCGCTTGGCGGAGCATAAACAACAGGACTTGGTCGTCGGCAACAGGGATGCCATGATGGGGCACCAAGGGCTTCGTGTGAGCAACGCCCCGCGCAATTTCACCCGTTTCGCCACCGAAACATATTTTAATACACCCTTTTTTTCCGTTGGTGAAGACCGTTCCGGCCGCCAGAACTTCTGGGTTACACTGTTAAAAAGTTCGCTTTTCGGCGAATTCAGTTTCCGGCAGGCTCACCTCGCCTTTGGCCTCACAGTGGCATTACTCGGCTTCGTGGCGTTCATGGCGCTGCCGCCCATATTTTACACGCCTGCGCGCTTTATGGCGGCTTTTCCCTGCGTTGTCGTCATTGCAAGCGCCGTGGCAGGCCTGATGTATAACCGCTGGCATGTGCCCGTGTCTCCCTCCGCTGATTTCCGTTATATCTATTTTACAATCATTCCTTTGATTGCGCTCTTCGGCTATCATCTGCAATGGATGAAAGAATCCCGGCAGTTCTGGTTTTTGGCCGCAGGGTGGATTATCGCTACCGCAATGATTCTATTATCGCTAGGCGTGTATATAGGCGAGTTCTGGGATAAAGACATTCTTCCCCACTGAAGCTATGAAAAATCGGTGCGCCGCGCGCCCGCGCCGCGGCAAAAACAATTGGATCAATGAGGCCCGGGGCTGCTAACCTCGTTTCGTCATGCCGCTTCCCGCGCCCTTTCACCCTCCAAAATACCTGGCGGCCGCTTCCCGCATGGACTTTTCCACGCTGGCCATCATCGGCGCGGCCCTGTTCGTTTACGTGAGATGGGCGGCGCATATCGGCGCGTTCGCGTTTTCGAATGATGCCTGGGCGCATCTCAACTATATCCGGTTCGTTGCATTCAACCTGCGCCTGCCGCGGCCGGATGCCGGCTGGGTGATGTATCATCCGCCGTTATATTATCTGCTGACGGGCATGCTTTACCGCCTGGTGCACCAAAGCGCCGACCCGATCCCCTTCATACGCGGGTTTTCGCTCATCTGTTTTACGGCGTTTCTTTTATACGGCACGGCAACGCTGCGGCTTTTCGTCAAGGACCGGCCGCTTTATCTGCTGACGGCCGGCATGCTGGCGGCATGGCCCGCCGGCATCATGCTCGCCGCCCGCATTGACAGCGATGTTTTACTTTATGCGCTGGCTGCCGCCTCTTTTTATTATCTGGTGCGCTGGCACCGCGAGCGGAAGCCCGAAACGCTGACGGCATGCTTGCTCATCACGGGAATCGGCATTATCACCCGCAGCAATATCTTCGTTCTGCTGCCGCCAATCGCCTTCATCATCGGCTTCCACCTGCGCCGAAGCACCGTTTCGCCGCAATATTTCATGCGGTGGCGTTTCGCTTTGGCGCTGATTTTCCTGGTGGTCGCGTTCGGCGTTAATCTGGGGCGGCCCGCCTATATGCGCCTGGTTGAGCATAAGCCACTGGATTTGATCGTTAGCAATAAGGATCATCTGCTGAGCGAATCCTGGCTTCTGCTGTCCAATGAAATGCATGATTTCACGCGGCTGGACGCGGAAAAATACTTCCGCACACCGTTTTATTTGCCGGGAGAGGATCAGTCCGGGCGCAGAAATTTCTGGGTGGTGCTTTTTAAGAGCTCGCTGTTCGGCGAGTTCCCTTTCAAGCAGCGGCATCTGGCGTTCTGGCTCACGGTGGCGTTGACAGGCTTCATCGCCTGCGTGGCTCTCCCGCCCATATTTTACTCTGACGCGCGCGTTGAAACCGCGCTGCCGTGCCTTGCGCTGGCGACAAGCGCGGTGGCTGGCCTGATGTATAACCGCTGGCATATCCCGGCGCCGTGCTCCGCCGATTTCCGTTACATCTATTTTGCCGTCATTCCCCTGATTGCGCTTTTCGGCTATCATCTGCAATGGGCGAAAGAATCGCGGCAGCGGTGGTTTGTCACGGCGGGATGGATTATCGGCGCCGCGATGATCCTATTGTCGCTGGCCGTTTACATGGGGCAGCTTTAGCACGAGGAGAGGCAATCATGCCGCGCGCTGCGGCACGGCACGCACCGCCCCGCTTGCTTCCTCATGATATTCCGCGTCTTGATTGACGTTCCACACATCGTAAATCTCCTCGCCGGCGAGGATGTTGCGCGCCGCCAGCATCGCCGTCATCATGGCATGATCCTGGTTATTGTATTTATGCATGCCGGCGCGGCCCACCGGGTAAAGGCGCGGACAGTGCCGCTCCAGCGCCCTGCGGATAATTTTCACGCGCTCGGCATAGCCCTGGTCATACACGGGATAGGCCTTGGCCTGGCGCACCACCGTTCCGTCCACGATATCGCCGCCATCCGCCAGCTTCAGGCGGATCAATTCGCTGCGCGCCAGCTCGATCAGCTGCTGGTCGGGACTGTTCCACAACCCGTCGCCCTCAAAGCAGAAATATTCCATGCCGTAGCAATTCAATGCCGGGTCCGGCACCAGCTCCGGCGACCATGCCTTGAAATTCTGGATGCGCCCCACTTTCACGCCGGGGTCATGAATATAAATCCAGTTGTCGTCAAACACGTTTTTATCGCGCACCACCAGCGCCACGATCAAAAAATCCCGGTAGCGCAATTCGCCCGCCGCGCGCCGTGCCTCCTCCGGCAGCGGCGGCTCGATCATCGCCACCAGCTCCCGCAGCGGCAGGGAGGCGATGACATAGTCGGCGGTGATGCGGCACGCTTGGTAATCCTTGCCGCGATAGGTGATTTCCCATTGCCCATCGGCAGGGTGCACGAGATGCTCCACCTCCGCCCCCTGCAACACCTCGCCGCCCTGACGCCGCACCAGCGCCGCCGCTTTCTCCCACATCATGCCGGGCCCCTGGCGGGGATAACGGAAGGTGTGAATTAGCGTTTTGATCACGCCGCTGCCGCTTTGCGGGCGCTTGAACGGCAGCATGTGGAGGATGGCGGAGGAAAGCGAAAGGCCCTTGATGCGCTGCGCCGCCCAGTCCACCGAAATTTCCCGGCAATCCATGCCCCACACTTTTTCGGTGTAGGTTTTGAAGAAAATGCCATACAGGCGCCGTCCGAAATGATTGATCACCCAGTCCTCGAAGTTCTGCGGCGCGGGAATGGGGGAGAGCCGGGCGCGCAGATACGAAAGCACGCAGGCGATAGACGCCACCGCGCCCATCTGCCGCAGCGTCTGCCACCCTTTCAGGGGATACGGATAAAATTTTCCGCCGTAATAGATGCGGGATTTCCTGGGACGCTGCAAAAAATCGTCTCCCAGTATCTCCTCCCATAATTGCTCTATCTCCGGCGATTTGGAAAAAAACCGGTGGCCGCCGATATCGAAGCCGAATCCCTTATAGCGCACGGTGCGGGAAATGCCGCCGACATAGACGGGGTCCTTCTCCAGCACCGTCACGCGGCAGCCCGCTTTCGTCAATTGATACGCCGCCGTCAGTCCCGCCGGGCCGGCGCCTATACAGACAATATGCATGCAACAACTCTACCTGTGTTTCAGGTCGCTGTATAGTGGGAGCGGTGCATCTCATGCGCGCGGGCGCCTTCCGGCAATGCGTGTCCGTCGAGGGCGGCGTACCATTGCCAGGCCGTTTTAGCAATGGAGCGAATGTCGGAAATCGCCGGAGAAAATCCCAGCGTGGCGCGGGCCAGCGCCGGGTCCGCCACCAGCATGGCCGGGTCTCCCGGCCGCCGCGCCTTTTCCTGCACCGTCAACTTTCGCCCGGCGATGCCCGCCACCGCGTCAATCAGCTGACGCACCGACGTTCCTTGGCCGGAACCGATATTCAAGGTGCAGGAGGCACCGCCCGACTGCAGATACTGCACGGTCATTACATGCGCCGTCGCCAGGTCGCTCACATGCACATAATCGCGCATGGCGGTGCCGTCCGGGGTGGGATAATCGGTGCCGAAAAGCATAAACGGCGTGTTCCGTATCGCTGCCTCCACTGCCAGCGGCACGGCGTGGGTTTCCGGCTGATGCATCTCTCCCGTTTCTCCGTCCGGATCGGCGCCCGCCGCATTGAAATAACGCAAATTCGCATAGGAGATTCCATACGCGGCGGCGTAATCCGCAATCGCCTGTTCCGCTATCCATTTACTGCGCCCGTAAGGCGAAAGCGGGCGGCACGGCGCATCCTCGCGGACAGGAACGGTCTCCGGCTGGCCGTGCACAGCGCAGGAGCTGGAAAAAATCAGCGGCTTCGTTCCTTCCGCCACCATCGCATCCAGCAGCGACAGCGTACCGCCCACATTATGGCTGTAATACAGCGCGGGGTTGCTGGTCGATTCGCTGACGCTGATCAGCCCCGCGCAATGAATCACGGCGCCCGGCGCGTAACGCCGCAGCATGTCGCGCAGCCAGGCGGTATCTCTGACGTCGCCCTGTTCCAGCGGGCCCCATCGCACCAGCGCCGCGTGTCCCTGGGAAAGATTGTCGAGCGTGACGGGAAGGTAGGATTGCCGCCGCAACGCCTTGCAGATATGGCTGCCGATATACCCCGCCCCGCCTGTGACGAAAACCGGCTGCATTATCTTAGCCCCTCGGGGTTTTTAAACCGCGCGACGGTACGGGAAACGCCGGGGAATGTCAAGAAACCCAGGCGTTAAAGAGAATGATGCCCCAGATGCATCCTGCTCCCACGCAGCTCAGCAGCACCGCGGCGCTACCTGCGTCTTTGGCTTTTTTCGCCAGGGGATGAAGCTCCGGGCTCGCCAGGTCGACCATCGCCTCAATGGCGGTGTTCACCAGCTCCAGCGCCATCACCAGCCACACGCTGCCGATCAGCAGCGCCCGCGCCGCGGCGCCGACCGGAACGATGCATGCCATGGGAATGGCAACGGCGGCCAGAATGCATTCCAGCCGGAACGCCGGCTCGTCCCGCCACGCCGCGCGCAACCCGTTCAGCGAGTAGAACAAGGCATTCATCAGACGCTTGATCATAGCCTTGCTCCTGGAG
>JAFATP010000174.1 GCA_019243895.1 Alphaproteobacteria bacterium | reverse complement strand
ATGTCCGGCATCGGTTATGTGCTGGGCATCACCAAAGCATACACCACGCGCGTCGGCGCCGGGCCTTTTCCCACGGAGCTGCGCGATGAGGTGGGCAAGCGTATCGGCGAGCTGGGCAATGAGTTCGGCACCGTCACCGGCAGGCCGCGCCGCTGCGGGTGGTTTGACGCAGTGCTGGTGGCGCAGGCGGTGAAGCTCTGCGGCATCCATGGCATTGCGCTGACCAAGCTGGACGTGCTGGATGGCTTCGAGCAGATCCGCATCTGCACCGGCTATCGCCATCGCGGCCAACGTTATGATTACCTGCCCGCCGCCACCAACATCCAGGCGGAGATCGAGCCGGTTTATGAAGACATCGAAGGCTGGACGCAAAGCACGCGCGGCGCGCGCTCGTTTGCGCAGTTGCCTGCTCCCGCCATTAAATATATCCGCCGCATCGAGGAGCTCATCGGCTGCCATGTGGCGCTGCTCTCGACAAGCCCGAAGCGGGAGGATACCATTCTGGTGCGCGATCCCTTTATCGATTAGATAGTCTGGTAATATGTTATGGCCGCTGCTCCCGCCACTCAACCCGCATCGGATCAGGAGCACCGCCCCAGCGCGGAATTCGAAGGCGCGCGGAGCACCGTTGCCAAGGCGTTTGACCGCGCCGAACGCCCGCCGCCGCCGCGCGCGGATTTCCTCGGCGGGCAGTATCTGGTGCGCATGAACACGCCGCTGCCGGAGCTGAACACCGCCTTTGCCAAAGCCTATGCGGTACAGGATGAAAAGGATCATGCCCGCGCCCTCTACGCGTTGGTATGCGACCCCAAAATGCCGGTGCGCAGCAACGCCGTTAAGGCATTGCTGGGCGTTGCCATTCCGCACATGGTGTCGTTACTTGCCGCCGCTTCCACGGAGCTTTCCGGGATTAACGCGCGCAGGCTGGTGCTGGTGTATGAGCGCCCGCGCGGCAGCGCCCTCGCCTCCATCCTGGCCGAGCGCGCCAAGCCTTTCCCCGAATCCTTTATCAGCGAGCACGTCGTCGCCCCGCTGGGCGCGATTATCGATCAGCTGAGCGACCTCGGGCTTTGCCACGGCCGCATCAATCCCAATAATATTTTCTTCGCGGATGAAATCACCCTTGGGGAATGCATCAGCGAGCCGTGCGGCTATTCCCAGCCTTTCCTGTTCGAGGTGCCCGAGCGCGCGCAGGCCGCGCCCGCCGGCAAAGGCGAAAGCGCGCCGCCGCAGGATGTATATGCGCTGGGAGTGCTTGCGGCCTATTTGCGCATGGGAGCCCATTTCGCGGAAGCGCGCACCAGCGCCGAGGCGCATATCGGCCGCGCGCTCGGCACCGGCTCCTATGACACGCTGACGCGCAACATCGATTTTTCCGATGGCATGACCGATCTGCTGCGCGGCACCCTGCACGATAATCCGCACGAGCGCTGGACATGGGAAGAAATTAATTTATGGACGCGTGGACGGCGCTTCAACATGCTGCCCCCCGGTGCGCCTTCCGCAGGTTCCCGGCCTTTTTTCATCGGCAATGAATCTTTTAATCATCTGCGCGATCTGGCCCAGGGCCTGTACATGCATTGGGATCTCACCGGCAAGCTGCTGCTGGAAGGCACGCTGATCCGCTGGGTGGATTTAACCACCGGCCGCAAGGATGTCGCGGAACATCTGCGCCGGGCTGTGGCGACGCTGGCCGCTGCCAGTTCGCGCGGATTGAACCCGGCGCAGGTGGATGAGATGATCACGCGCTGCCTGATTATTCTTGATCCGCTGGCTCCCATCAGCGTGCCGGGCCTGCGCGTGCACGTGATGGGGCTCGGCACCCTGCTGGCGGATTTGATGCGCCTGGAAGCCAATGACAAAATCCAGGCGCTGCTGGAGATTATCAATCTGGGCCTGGCCAATCTGTGGGCAGACCTGCAAAAGCGCAAGGAAGATCAGCTTCCCGTTGATTTCACCTCCATGCTGTGGAAGCTGGACCGCG
Organism: Alphaproteobacteria bacterium; assembly: GCA_019243895.1. GTDB lineage: Bacteria > Pseudomonadota > Alphaproteobacteria > Rickettsiales > SXRF01 > JAFATP01. The sequence goes on along the minus strand of JAFATP010000174.1, from coordinate 2,483 downwards.
CCCGGATGGTGCTGCGCGCGCAGGGCTTGGGCTTTGGCCTGGAACGCGTGCTGTATGACCTGAACCCGGATCTGGGCTGTCAAAGTCCGCTGCTGGGCGGCCATTACGCCGCTAATGTCCGGGAAATGCTAACGATTTTAGAGCGTGCCGCCGCCACCCGCTTTCGCGGTGAAGCGCCGATGGACCGCCACATCGCCGCCTTCATCGCCAGCAAGCTGAATCTGAACCGCCCGCCGGAGCTCAGCGAGCTGCACGACCTTCCGAAATTCGGCAAGCACAAGGCCTTCGTCACCCTGCGCCTGCTGGAGCAGGCCCAGGAGGCCAGCGGTCTCTCCGCGCTGCCCAATCTGACGCTGTGGGTGGCCTACCATCTGCTGGAGGCGACGGATCATTTCCATAGCGCCTCCTTGCGCAAGCAGGCATTCACCGGCATTGAGCAGCTGGCGCCCAAAGGGCATTTGCGCCCGCTGGTGGAGCTTCTCAATCAGCGCGCCTTTGCCGATATGGATCTCGGCGGATACAATGACGCGGTGGTCAGTTATTTCCGCATGGGTGAGGAGATCGAATCCTATAAAACGCGTACGGCGCTGCGCATGCGCGCTGCCGCTGTGGGCAATGCCGCAGCGCGGCAGATCGCCGCCATCGTCCTGGCCGGCACCGTCATTTTCCTGGCGGGGCATTACCTGCGATGAAACAGAAGCTGCATCTGCTGGGGGTGGTGCTGGGCCTGTTGCTGGGCATCGTATTCCTGAACGCGGGATTCCTGCTGATTCTGCTCGGGCTGCTGCCGTCGGTGGTGGCGTATTTCGTGGACGGCAGCCCGCGCAAGGATTTCTACCGCGCCATTCGCTCCTGCAACCTGGTCGGCGTGCTGGTGTGCATTGCGCCCCTTGCCCCTTCCTACCCGCATCTCGGCGCGGCGATGCAAGTCATCATGAGCGATCCGCAAGTCTGGCTGATCATTTACGGTGCGGCGGCGGCGGGGTGGGTGCTGGTGGGGTTCTGCCGCCTGACCAGCTATGTCATGCTTCTGATAACGGGGGAGGCGCGCGCCGCTCAGCTGGAAAAGGCGCGGGCGGATTTGGTTGCCGAATGGGGCGATGCTATCACCCAGGCGAAGTCTTATTAAGAGCCAATCGCTTGACTATTTTTTAAGTCATTTTTCAGCATTTTTTCATCTGGTTTCCGCATACTCGGACCATGGCGGACGCAAAAGCAGCGGAAACAATCATTAAGAAGGTCAAGAAAGGCGGCCACGGCGGTCATCACGGCGGCGCGTGGAAGGTGGCCTATGCCGATTTCGTCACCGCGATGATGGCGTTTTTCCTGTTGCTATGGCTGCTGGCCACCACCACGCCGGAGCAAAAACAGGGCATTGCCGAATATTTCACCCCCACCGTGGGCCTGAAAGACGCCAAGGGCATCGGCTTCGAAGGCGGGTTGACGCCCAAGGAAAAAGGCTCCAGCAAAAGCTCGCTTTCCAACCCCGGCCTGGTGGCGGGCCAGGTGGAACAGGGCCCCACGCCGAAGCCGCCCACCGAAGCGCCCGAGCATCCCGGCGCCGCGCCGGAGCAACTGACCGGTGGCCCGGCGGCCTCCAAGGAGCCTGCGCCTGCGGCGGAAAATCCCAGCGAGGCGGGCCAGAACGGTAGAGACGTGGATGCCGAGGAATTCAAGAAAATCCAGGATTCGCTGATGAACGCGTTCGAACAGACGCCGGAATTGAAGCAGCTGCGCAACAACATCATTATCACCAACACGCCGGAGGGGCTGAAGATTGACCTGGTGGAAGACGAGCAGCACACCATGTTCGTGCCCGGCACCACCACGCTCACCGATACCGGCAAGCTGATGCTGAAGGCGGTGGCGGGCATCATCCTGCGCTCGCAGAACCACGTGTCGATCACCGGTCACACCGAGTCCGCGCCTTATCCGCCGGGCGCCGCCTATACCAACTGGGAGCTTTCCTCCGACCGCGCCAATTCCGCGCGGCGTTACATGACGAAAGACGTGCTGGAGCCCGAGCGCATCACCAAGGTGCTCGGCATGGCCGACCGCGAACTGCTGCTGCCGCGCGAGCCCGGCAGCCCCCGCAACCGCCGCATCACGCTGATGCTGCTGCGCAATTCGCATATGGTGCAGATGCACCAGGCCCCCGCCGAGCGCGGCCTGCTCTCCGTGCCGAAGCTGGATGAGGGCGGGCCGGGCCGGTAAGCTGGCATTATCCGCAGGTTATGCTAGACAAGCCTTCATCGCTGACACTCGCTCCATCTTTAATCCAAGGCATAGAATGGCTGGCATTACGGACTTCGCACTGGCTGAAAACCTGCGGGCCGTCGCGCGGCAAAAAATGCTGCTGCCGGCCTTTTGCGCTCTCTATTTTCTGCTGTCGCTTTATGTCATCGCCATTTTCCTGATCGGCTCCGATTTCGGCGGACAGTACGGGCATACGTTCAAGAATATGCTGGCCGGCGCATCGGAAC
>JAFATP010000171.1 GCA_019243895.1 Alphaproteobacteria bacterium | reverse complement strand
AATGCCCGCCCATGTCGATTTCGCGGCCGCCGGCGTCCACCACCATGCTGTCGATGGCGAGCCCGCGGTTATGCGCGCTCTCGCCGGGCTTGGCCAGAAGGCCCGCCTCCAGCCATTTCGGGTCAGCGTTATAATGCATCAGGAAGGCGGCATCCACGGTGCGCAGCCCGTCATACAGCCGCAGCTTCCAGCCGTGCTGGGTTTGCAGTTCCATCGCCGCATCCACCACGATATCGGCCAGCGCCTTGTGCAGCAGCAGTTTCGCATCGTGCCGATACACCTGTTTGAATTTATTGACTCGGCCATCCGGCGGTGTGTGGCGGTAGATTTCCGCGTCCACCGGCGCGATGCGTCCGCCGGCGTCATATACATGATTATCCTGAGCATAAGCGACGAACACTTCCAGCGGGTCGATGCCGCCGCATTGCGCCATACGCTGCGCCTTGCGGTAGCTGCTCATGTCCACCAGATCGCTCGCGACAATGGAGGGCCTGGCGGGAGAGGACAGCCGCGCATAATCCTGCCAGGAGTTCCCGGCGGATGGCTTGCCGCCGCCTAAAATGCGCGACACCCAGGAGACGATTTCCGAAAGTATATCCATGATAAGTCCGCTATTCCGCCAGGTTTTTCAGCGTGCCGGAACGGAATTCCCGCCGGTGCGTGATGAATACGACCCATCCGGTGGCGGCAATGAATATCATCGGATGAATGAACCATGCCAGCGCGCCCAGCCCGAAATAATACGAGCGCAGGCCGTGGTTGAAATGCTTGGCCGCATTGCCGACCAGCCACGCACCACGCTGGGCGATGCTATCGTAATCGACGCTTTCGCCACGTTGCGGGCAGGAAGCGATATAGATGCAGGCATAATTATACTGCCGCAGCGACCAGGTGTATTTGAAGAAGGCGTGAATGAAGATGAAAATCAGCAGGAAGATTTTCACCTCCCACATAAATCCTTCGGTGGGGCGTGAGAATGGAATGGCGGCGAAGATGTTGGCAAGCCGGTCCTGATAACCCAGCATGCCCATTAGGCCCAGCAGGATAAAGATGGTGGTGTTGGCGAAAAACGTGATGCTGCGCAGCAGGTTTCCCACCATTGTGGCGTCCATCATGCGGTTGTCGCGCTTCAGCATCTCCTGCATCCATTTCAGGCGATAGCGGTTGGTGACGGCAAGGAGGCTGTCCTGCTGCCGGCGGGGATGGTCGGAAAGTCCGGCATAGGCGATCCAGCTCAACAGAAAAAATCCTAAAGCGATGCCGTCGTCCCATTGGAAAGGCGATGCGACTGTGCTCATACCGTGCCGTTCAGTAAGCGTTGCGTGGCGGCGGCAACATCCTGCTCGCGCATGAGGGATTCGCCCACCAGGAAACAGCGGATGCCGCTTTCCGCCAGCCGCGTTAAATCCGCATACGCGCGTATGCCGCTTTCGCTGATTTTCAGTATAGGCTCCGGCAGGTGGCGGGCAAGCGTTTCCGAGACGCTAAGATCGGTCTTAAAGCTGCGCAAATCGCGGTTATTAATGCCGACTATATCCGGGGAAGCACGGGTGAGCGCGCGTTCCAGCTCCCGCTCGTCATGCACTTCCACCAGCACGTCCAGCGCCAGGGAGCGGGCGGCGGCGAACAGTTCGGCATATTGCGCGTCGCCAAGCGCGGCCAGGATCAGCAGCACGCAATCCGCGCCCAAAGCCCGCGATTCGATGATCTGATACGGCTCCAGCATGAAATCCTTGCGCAGCACCGGCAGCTCGCACGCTTCACGGGCGGCGCGAAGAAAGTCGTCGTAACCCTGGAAGAACGGCTCATCCGTTAGCACCGAAAGACAGGCCGCTCCGCCTTGCGCGTAGGCTTCAGCGAGCTTGGGCGGGCTGAAATCGGCGCGGATTACTCCCCGGCTTGGGCTTGCTTTCTTGATCTCGGCGATCAGCCCGAACGCGCCCGCGTCCTGCTTTGCGCACAGCGCCTGCCGAAAGCCGCGCGCCGCCCCCGCATGGCGTGCTTCCTCTAGCAGCGCCGCTTCCGAGCGTTCTTGTTTGCGCCGTTGGATGTGCTGGCGCTTGGCGGCGCAAATTTCCGAAAGCGTATCAGCCATTTTTTGCCGTTGCGAGATGCTCCTGCGTGATACCGATAAACCGCCGCAGCACGCCAAGCGCTGCGCCGCTGTCGATGGTTTCCGCGGCTTGCGCCGCGCCTGTGCGCAAATCCGGCGCTTTGTCGGCAATCACCAGCCCGGCGGCGGCGTTCAGCAGCACGGCATCGCGGTATGGGCTTTTTTCGCTTATCAGCAGGCTGGTGAGCTTTTCCGCATTCTCCGCCGGGCTGCCTCCCGCCAGGGCGGAAAGCGGGGAAGGGCGGAGACCGGCGTCTTCGGGGGAAATCTGTAGCAGGCGCATTTTTCCGTCCGTCACTTCCGCCACCGTGGAAGGGCCGGTAAGCGAAAGCTCGTCGATGCCGCTGTGCCCATGCACCACCCAGGCCCGCGCGGTGCCGAGCGCAATCAGCACCTGGGCCATTTTCTCCACCCATTCCGGCGCAAATACGCCCAGCAACTGACGCGAAGGCTGCACCGGGTTGGAAAGCGGCCCCAGCAGGTTGAACACGGTGCGGAAACGCAGCTCCTGCCGCACCGGAGCGACGTGCCGCGTGGCCGCGTGGTAGCGCGGCGCAAAGAGGAAGCAGAAATTGGTTTCCTGTAGTGCGCGTTCCATCAGAGGCGGCGGCACATCGATTTTCGCGCCCAGCGCTTCCAGTATGTCGGCGGAGCCGCTGGCAGAGGAAACGGCGCGGTTGCCGTGCTTGACCACCGGAACGCCGCAGGCCGCCAGCACCAGCGCGGTGGCGGTGGAGATATTCAGCGTGCCGCGGCCGTCGCCGCCGGTGCCGCAGGTATCCATGGCTTCGGCAGGCGCTGAGAATTTCGCCGCCTTCAGGCGCAGCACTTCCGCGCCCGCGGCGATTTCCTCCACCGTTTCTCCCTTCATTCGCAGGGCCGTCAGGAACGCCGCCATCTGCGCCGGCGTTGCCCCGCCGTTCATAATGACCTGGAAGGCTCGCGTCGCCTGATCGTGGCTTAAATGGCGGCCTTCCGCCAGCAGCGCCAACAGCGGCTGAATCGCGTTGTCGGTCATAAGAGGTTTAGAAAATTACGGATGATGTCATGCCCGTGGGCGGAGGCGATGCTTTCGGGATGGAATTGCACGCCGTGCGTGGGGTGTTGCTTGTGCATCAGCCCCATGATGACGCCGTCTTGCGTTTCGGCGGTGATCTCCAAGCAGTCCGGCAGCGTTTGGCGCTCCACGATTAGCGAGTGATAGCGGGTGGCCTGAAAAGGCGAGGGCAGGCCGGCGAAAATGCCTTTGCCGTGGTGAATGATGTCGCTGGTCTTGCCGTGCATGGGATGCTGCGCGCGGATGACGCGCCCGCCGAAGCCTTCGCCGATGGCCTGATGGCCCAGACATACGCCCAGAAGGGGAATGCGGCCGGAAGCGCGCATTACCAGCTCCAGGCAAATGCCGGAGTCTTTCGGCGCGCCGGGGCCTGGGGAAATCACGATACCCTCGGGCGGAGAAGCCAGAATACTGTCCACGGTGACGGCGTCATTGCGGCGCACCTCTACCTCCGCTCCAAGTTCCGCCAGGTAATGCAGCAGGTTGTAAGTGAAGCTGTCGTAATTATCGAGAAGAAGGATTTTCATTTTTAGCGTCTGAAATACATCGCGAACCTAACGTTGCACGCGCCGCCGGTCAATAACGCTGTGGGCTACCTGCCCGGACCGCTCCTATACTCACCTTTTACATCCGCCGGAAGAACGGGAGAGATCGGTTTGCAAATCACATGTTTTTCCAAATTATTATGCCAAAATTCCTGATGATTTTCCTTAATATGGCGTAATACGTCCCCATCGTTTGCGACACACGTTAGATAAGCGCAGGCCAGTTCAAGCAACGCCGGCTCTTTCTTCTCCATGTCTTCGGCATTCCTTAGACGCTGCTGTTCCTGCCCCCATCCGGCGGGCAATTTCATTGCGCCGCTCACGATGTCCTTGATGGTCAATTCCACCGCTTCCGCCAGCGGCACGTCCAAAGGCGCAAATACTTTTTTGCAATATGCGCCGAATTGCTCGACTTCCTGTTGCATCTCCGGAGAGAAGGCCACCAGAAGATGCGGCAATTTCCGTACGTCATCGCCGTGGCGCAGATTCCCAGCGTTTATCTCCTTCTTAATATTGGCTTTTGTCTGCGCCACAACGTCTGCAATCAGCATATTCGTGATCTGCGTGGTCATTAAGCTGCCGATGGATGCCGTGCGGGCGCCCGTATCGCGTTTAAGTCCATAACGCGCATGGCGCTCTTCAGCAGGGTACTTCTCCAATCTTTGCCGGTATTCCCTTAGTTGCTCCGCGGCATCTCCATATAATTTGGCTGCTCGGGGAAAGCTGGATTTCACGGCATCCACCCTCATGATCCCGCTGCGCAAACCGTCCGCAATATCGGTGGCGGTGAAGGCAATCCAGTCTGCAATGGCGGCAATCTGTCCTTCGATGTGATTCTGTTCGTCTAAGTGAAGTCCTTGAATCGGTTTTTCGCCCGGGAGGCAGCGAGTGTATTTTTCATTGATTTCCAGAATCGATGGCGGCAGCTCCGCGAGGTCATGGTTATAGCGGTCATAAGGACCGGCACCCGGATAGCGCCAATAGCGCTTGGCCAACCCCTCCAGTATGTCCAGGCTCAGATTCAGGCCCGGATACGACAAACCGCGATTGCTCCACTCATTAATCACGCGCAGGCCGGCGGCGTCATGCGTCCATTTCATGCCGTGAGCCTCGAAAAGAGCGTTGGCTGCCTGCTCCCCGCAGTGATTAAACGGCATATGCCCGATATCGTGAATGCTGGCGATGGCTCGCACCAGGTCGCTGCTGTTTTGGTCCAGCCCGAGCTCCCTGGCAATTAACTCTCCCACCACGCCCACATCTCCCGTATGAGCCAGACGAGAGCGCACGTCATAGCTCGGAGCTACCGAGAGTTGCTGCTGCCCCTGCAGGCGGTGCAGCTCTCTGCAACGAAGTATGGCAGTCAGATCATCCAGAAACGGATATCCGCTTCCCGATACTTCCACGTCCAATTGCTCGCGGAAAGGGCGCATAACGGCATATCGCCGGTCTTCGGCGCTGCGGCCGCCGAAGGATACCGGGCAGGCGAGATCCATGGAGCTTCTCCGCGGCTGCGGCACTCAATGCGTGGAGTGGCGCTTACGATCCGCCGATAGCGTGGCGGGGGCCATTGTTATCATCCTGCTGCGCCTCGCCCGCTTCCTGCGCTTGCTCTTCGAGCAGGCTCTGGCGGTCGCGCTCGGCGGCCAGCTTGCGCATGCGGATTACCGCCGCGCCAGTGCCGGCGGGAATCAGGCGGCCGACAATCACGTTCTCCTTCAGCCCGGAGAGGTGATCCACCTTGCCTGCCACGGCGGCCTCGGTAAGCACGCGCGTGGTTTCCTGGAAGGACGCCGCCGAGATGAACGAATGCGTCTGCAGGCTGGCCTTGGTGATGCCTTGGAGCACCGGGAAAGCGGTGGAGGGCTTGTAATTTTCCGCCAGCGCCCGGGCGTTGACCGCCTCGAACTCGTCGCGGTCCACTTGCTCGCCGGAGAGGAACGTGGTTTCCCCCGGCTCCTCGATCTCCACCTTTTGCAGCATCTGCCGCACGATCACTTCGATATGCTTGTCATTGATCAATACACCCTGCAGGCGATACACCTGCTGCACCTCGTGAACCATGTAATGCGCCAGCGCTTCCACGCCCATCACGCGCAGGATGTCATGCGGCACGGGGTTCCCGTCCATCAGCAGATCGCCCTTCTGCACGTAGTCGCCTTCCTGCACGGTGATGTGCTTGCCCTTGGGGATCAGATATTCCACCGGGTGGTCGCCGTCTTCGCGGGGACGGATGACGATGCGGCGCTTGTTCTTATAGTCCTTGCCGAACTCCACCGTGCCTTCGATGTCGCTGATGATGGCGTGGTCTTTGGGGCGGCGCGCTTCGAACAGCTCCGCCACGCGGGGAAGACCGCCGGTGATGTCGTGCGTCTTGCTGGATTCGCGCGGGATGCGCGCCAGCACGTCGCCGGCATGGACTTCCTGGCCGTCCTCCACGGAGAGAATGGCGCCGACGGGCAGGAAGTATCGCGCCTCCAGGCCATTGGCCAGGGTGATGATCTCGCCCTTTTTGTCACGCAGCGCAATGCGAGGCTTCAGATCCGCGCCGCGCGTCTGCTGGCGCCAGTCGGTGACGATCTTGCTGGCGATGCCGGTGGCTTCGTCCAGCGCTTCGCGCAGGGAAACGCCTTCCACCAGGTCGCGGTAATGCGCGATGCCGTTGCGCTCGGTGATAATGGGGAGGGTGTAGGGATCCCACTCGGCGAGCTTGGCGCCGCGCGTTACCTTTTCGCCTTCCTTGACCAGGATGCGGGCGCCGTATGGCACTTTGTGGCGTGCGCGCTCGCGGTTGTTCTCGTCTTTCAGGATGATCTCGCAGGTGCGGCTCATCACCACCTGGCGGCCCTTGCTGTCGGTGACGACGTTCTTGTTGGAAAGCGTCACTTTCGCCTCCAGCGACGACTCGACGAAAGACTGCTCCGAGCCGCGTTGCGCCGCGCCGCCGATGTGGAAGGTGCGCATGGTGAGCTGCGTGCCGGGCTCGCCGATGGATTGCGCGGCGATTACGCCCACGGCCTCGCCCATGTTCACCAGCGTGCCGCGCGCCAGGTCGCGCCCGTAGCATTTCGCGCACACGCCATGTTCGCTCTCGCAGGTGAGAGCGGAGCGCATCAGCAGCGCGTCAATGCCCGCCTCGTCGATTTTACGCACCACAGCCTCGTCGATCATTTCGCCGGCCTTCACGATGCGGCTGTCGGTGACGGGGTGATGCACGTCGCGCGCGGCGACGCGGCCAAGCGTCACATCCGCCAGCGGAACCACCACGTTGCCGCCTTCGATGACGGCACGGGCGACGATGCCGCGATGCGTGCCGCAATCCGGTTCGGTGACGATGCAATCCTGCGCCACGTCCACCAGGCGACGGGTGAG
>JAFATP010000078.1 GCA_019243895.1 Alphaproteobacteria bacterium | reverse complement strand
GCGGCGGTCTATGGCCCGGGGCATCTCCTGTTTCCGTCCGACAGCAATGGCGTGCCAATGAATACGCAAGGCATTTTTGGCGGTGTATGGCGACCTAACGGGCCGGGAGGCTTCACATTGGGCGGCGCGCTTCAGGCGCTGGAGCGCGATGGGCTCTTTAAGCTGCTCGCCGAGCCTAACCTGGTCGCGATTTCCGGTGAGCAGGCTGAGTTTCTCGCCGGCGGTGAAATTCCCATTCCCGTGCCGCAAACCACCGGAGTGGGCGCCAGCAACATCACCATCGAATATAAGCCATACGGCGTAGCGGTGCGCTTCAAGCCGTTCGTGTTAACCGAAAATCGTATCCGCATGGATGTGCAGCCGGAAGTTTCCGAGTTGGATCCCGCCAATGCCTTGCAGGTGAGCGGCTTCAGCGTTCCCGCGCTGACCACGCGCCGCGCCAAGACCACGGTGGAACTGGCTCCGGGTGAAAGCTTCATGATTGCCGGCTTGCTCAAGGACCAGTCGCAATCGACGATTGACCAGCTCCCCGGAGTAAAAGAACTGCCAATCCTGGGCGCGCTCTTTCGCAGCACCAATTTCCAGCGGAATGAAACTGAGCTTGTCATTGCGGTGACGCCGTACCTGGCCGATCCCGTGAAGAGTAATGACATCAAGCTGCCCACGGACAATTTCATGCCGGCCAGCCAGATGGAAATGATATTCTACGGCGCCCTCGGCTCGTTGACCGGCGACGCGGCACGTATATCGCAGACGCCTAGTGTTGAAGGCCCAATCGGTTTCATGGTGGATTGATTATGAAGAAGACACGCGCATTGTTTTTGCTCTCTCTCCTGTTCGCCGCCGGGTGTAACCAGGTGCCTCGTGCCGCTTACTTCAATCATGGCGCACCGGAAAGCCTGCTGGATGTTTCCTCCGAGGTCGTTACCGTGAATTTCGGTGCCAATGGCGGCATGGATGAGTTGACGGGATGGGTGAACAAGGATTTACCCTCGCGCGCTGATCTTTTCTGTGTGGAGGGCGATCCCGCCTGCATGCGTGCCAAGCAGGTGCTGTCGCAATTTAATGTGAGCTTCCACCAGATGCCGGAACCCCGCAACACCGCAGCGCTTTATTATGAGCGCGTGATGGCCCGGGATTGCGAACATCGTTTTATCGATAATAGCATCAATCCCTATAATCTTCCTTCTCCCACGTCCGGTTGCTCCATCGCCGCCAATATGGTGCAGATGGTTTCCGACAAGCGGGAATTCGTCAATCCGGCCTTGCTGGATTTTGTGGACGGCGAGAAGGCAGTGCAGGCCTATCGTGCTTATGAGATGCCCTCTGCCCCTGCAACAAGCATCCAGAGCAGCATTCAGGGCAGTTCTCCTCTTAGCGGCAGTGGCAGCAGCCCTAGCAGCGGCTCTCCGACTGCGCCCCAATATTAATATTTCCGGTTGTGCTGCCGCGGTTACGGGATCACAACGGTTTATTCACTAATATACTATATTAATAGGCGGTTATGCTGCACCCCCTGTCATTGCTGGTATTGGATCTGGATGGCGGCGGAGCCGTGCCCGCGCAACTGGTGGCGGGCATGCTGGGGCTTACCCAGGTGGAAACGATTGTCGGAGCCGACCAGGCGCTGGCGGTGATCCAGGACCGGAGGCCGTCTCCCTCCTATGTCATCATCGACCTCGGACGGCGGGGAGAAGAAGCGCTGGGACTGATCGGCCAGCTGGTGCGCGCCACCGACGGTTCGTCCCGCGTGGTGGTGCTTGGCCACATCAATGATCTCGCTTTCTACCGCATGCTCAAAACGGCCGGCGCTCATGAATATTTCATGCATCCCGCCCGTGCCGAAGAAGTGGCGAATGCCTTAACCCATGCCGGCGGTTCGGCGCGCATCTCCGCTTCCTCCGCCAACAGCGCTCCCGGTAAAATCATCGGCATTGTCAGCGCCGCCTCCGGCGATGGAGCCAGCACGGTGGCGCTCAACACCGCTTATGCGATCGCCACCGATTTGCGTATTCCCACCGTGCTGGTGGATATGGATTATCAATTCGGCATGCAGGCGCGTCATCTGGACCTGCAAGCGAAATTCGGCATTCGGGAGCTGTTTGAATATCCCGAGCGGGGCGTGGATGCGACGCTGGTGAGCAAGATGCTTCTCAATTATGGCGAGCGATTGCGCGTGATCGCCGCGTCCGACAGCTTGCGCATGCTTCCGGCGATTCGTCCGGAAACGGTGCGCACGCTGTTGGAAGTGCTAAGCGGCCAGTTCGGCTGCGTGGTGCTGGACATTCCTCATTTGTGGACGCCGTGGACGGCGGAAGCTCTGCGCATGTGCGATCACGTGGTGGTGGTGGCGCAGCTGTGGCTGCGTTCGCTGGCGCATTTTTCCCGCATGCTGGCGGCATGGCAGGAAGTGGGGCTCGACCGCTCCAACGTATTGCTGGCCATCAACCGCAGCGGCGCGCGCTACCGGGAAACCGTCAGCTCTCAGGATTTCGAGCGCATCTGCGCCAAGACAATCCGCTTTTATCTCGCTAACGACATGCGCACGATTGTCAGTGCTGAGAATCAGGGCAAAACCCTGCTGGAAGTCGGCCATTCCCAACTGGAACGCCAGATCCGCGAAATGGCCCGCGAGCTGATGGGCATAGCGCATGAAATGGAGCCGATGCCGATGACGGTGGCGGAGCGCGCGCAGCAGAATCTCAAGCGAATATTTAAAAAGTGAGGGAATCCATGACGCCCGCCCACGTGATGCCGGCGGAAGCGCCTTCACTGGTTTTTACCGATCGACGGCTGGAGACCGATGATTATCGCGCCGCCAAGGCGCTTCTCGGCGAAGCCCTGGTGGACCGGGTGGATTTTCGTTTTCTCGACACGCTCTCCCGTGAAGCGAAGCGCCAGCGCGTGAGCAGCATGATCGAGGGATTCATATCCAACGAAAACAGCATTCCCCTCACCGCTGAACAGGAAGCATTACTGAAAGTTCAGGCGCTGGACGACCTGCTGGGTTTCGGTCCGCTGGAAGTGCTGCTGGCGGACCCGGACGTGTCCGATATCATGGTCAATGGCCATAAGCGGGTGTATGTAGAGAAGAAGGGCCGGATTTATCTCAGCGACATTCGCTTCGTCAGCGAGCGCCATCTCCTCGGCGTCATTCAAAAAATCGTGGCGCAGGTGGGGCGGCGCATTGATGAATCCAGCCCCATGGTTGATGCCCGCATGCCAGACGGCTCCCGCTTCAATGCCATTATCCCGCCGCTATCGCTGGACGGCTGCTTGGTTTCCATCCGCAAGTTCCGCCGCCAGAAAATGGCGATGAGCGATTACATCACCTATCATTCCGCCAGTCCGGAAATGGTGGAGTTTCTCTCCATCTGTGCCGCCATTCGATTGAACATCCTAATCTCCGGCGGCACCGGCTCCGGCAAAACCACGTTGCTCAATGCACTCTCCGGATATATCGGCCCGGGCGAGCGCGTCATCACCATTGAGGACACCGCCGAACTGCAATTGCATCAGCCTCATGTGCTTCGGCTGGAAACGCGCCCGCCGAACATGGAAGGCAGCGGGGAGATCAGCCAGCGCCAACTGGTGCGCAATGCGCTGCGTATGCGGCCCGACCGCATCATCCTCGGCGAAATTCGCGGCGACGAGGTGGTGGACGTCATGGCTGCAATGAATACCGGCCATGATGGCTCCATGGCCACCATTCACGCCAACCATCCGCGCGATGCCATTAACCGGCTGGAGAACCTGCTTGGCATGTCAGGCGTGAATCTCTCCCCTCAGGCCATGCGCGCGCAGATCGGCAGTGCCCTGCATATGATCGTGCAGCTTTCACGCATGCGCGATGGCAGCCGGCGTATTGTGCAGATCGATGAAATGGTACCCTCGGAGGGCGGCGTTACCACGCGGACCTTGTTTGCCTTCAAGCCGGGGCAGCTGGATATGCATGGTAATTTAACGGGTTATTACTATTCCACCGGCATTATACCAAACTTTTTGCCACAGGCAGAATACTATGATAAAGATCAAGACCTTTTAACCTGCCTGCGAACCGATATACAACCGCAGCAATTATAGAGAATTCGCTAATGGGTCCGGTATTTATTGCAGTTACCATCAGCATCTTAATATATCTCGTAGCGGTCATGCTGATTCCCCGCCACGTATTGGAAGATTCCAATGCCTATACGCGGCATATGCTGAACCGGCTGCGCCAGCAAAGCCAGGCCGGGCAGCAATCGCAGACCATGCCGGTGGCCCAGGAGGAAGATCCTGTAGACAATCCGCTGGTACGCGCCTTCCTGCTGGCACCCGGCATGCAGCGCGCGGTGCCGCTTATTCAGCGGGCCGGGATGTGGCAGTCGCTTGATCAATTTGTGCTCGCCTTTTTGCTTTTGTTCCTTTTCGCGATATTCGTGCTGGCCCGCTTCGGCTGGCTGGGCATTCCGATGGCGGCGATTATTACCGCGGTGTTAGCATGGCTGTATCTGCGGTACCGCCTGGACAAGCGCCGCCGCGCCTTTCTCATGCAGTTTCCCGAAGCGCTGGATTCCATCGTGCGCAGCGTTCGTGCCGGTTATCCGCTCAGCTCGGCCATCGGCATGGTGGCGGAAAATATGCCTGCGCCGCTTGGTCCGGAATTTCGGCGCGTAGTGGATGAAGCGTCTTTCGGATTCACGCTGAACGAGGCATTGAATCGCATGGCGGATCGCCTGGATGAGCCGGATGTGCAGTTTTTCACGGTGGTGCTCTCCGTGCAGCAGGAAGCCGGCGGTAATCTTTCGGAGCTGCTCACAAACCTGGCGTCGCTGATACGCAAGCGCAAACAGCTGCGCCTGAAAATCAAGGCGCTTTCTTCCGAAGGCCGCGCCACGGCGTGGATCCTGGGGTCGCTGCCGCTGTTCGTCTTTCTGATCATTTCTTATTTCGCGCCGGAACATTTGAAGCCGCTTTACAATACTGATCTGGGCCATCTCGTGCTGTTCACCGTGGTGGGCATGGTGGGAATGGGCATGCTGATTGTGCGCCAGATCATTGATATGGAGATCTAATGACCTGGCTAATGAATGAATATACCGGTTTCATT
>JAFATP010000263.1 GCA_019243895.1 Alphaproteobacteria bacterium | reverse complement strand
CCCAGGGTATTCGTGATCGGCGCCGCCATCGGGCGGGGCGGGGCCTATATGGCCTATCACGTCGGGCGCATTGCGGCGCGGCGCCTGGGCGGCGCGCTGGTCAACGTGGATGTGGGATGGCGGGGCGGCACTCTATTCGCCTATGAGACGCCGATGCAAACGCTGCCGCTGGACCGCCTGGAGCACGAAATCGCCGGGGACGACCTGCTGATCTGCAACCCTTCCTTTTCCCCGCATATGTTCGGCCTGCGCTTGTCCTGCCGTAAGCTTATGTATGTGCAGGATTTCATTACGTTTAGATACCTGGATTGCCGCTTCGATGCCTATGTCGCGGTGAGTTCCGTGGTGGCGCGCTTCCTGAGCGCCACTTACGGCATCGACGCGCCGGTCATTCCCGCCTTCATTGACGCGGACGCCTGTGCCGCGTTCGGCCCGCCGCCCGCCGCCCGCCGCATCGCCGTGCATCTGAAAAACGATGCGCCGGAGCACCGCGCCGTCTTTGAGTTTTTGAAACCGAAAATCGCGGAGCGGTGCGGCGAGGTGGATTATCTGTTTCTTTCCCAAGGCCGCGCGCCGCATTGGGATTTCCTGCGGCAGCTCAGCGGCGCGCCGTTCCTGCTGAATATCTGCATCGCGGAGGGGTTCGGGCTGGTGCCGCTGGAGGCGATGGCGATGGGCCGCGTGGTGGCGGGGCTGGATGGGCTGGGCGGGCAGGATTTCCTGCGCTACGGGCAAAACAGCCTGGCGGTGCCGCCGGCGCAGATGGAGCGCGTGCCCGAAACCGTGGAGCGCCTGCTGGCGGACCCGGCGCTGGCGGCACGGCTTTCACGCGAGGCGGCTCAAACCGCCGGCGCTTACACGCACGCCGCTTTCGAGCGAGCCTGGGAAGCGCGGCTGGACGCATTCCTGGCATGACGCGCAATGTCCTTTTAACCGGCATTCCGCGCTGCGGCACCACGCTGCTCACCGCGTTTTACGACCGGCAGGCGGACGCCGCGGCGCTCAACGAGCCGCAATGGCAATACGACGCCATGATGCGGCTGAAAGACGCGGTGCCGGCGGAGGATTATGTCAAATGGCTGATCGGCGACCTGGCGGACATCCGCCGCAAGCTGCTTCACGGCGTTCCCCTGCCGGAGCGCCGCGCCGCCGACGGCACCGCCGTCACTAATTATTACCGCGCGCATGCGCAGGACAAGGAAAGCCGCGAGGTGGTGAGCGCCGTTCCTTTCACGCGCGCCGGGCTCTCTCAGGATTTCATGCTGGCGGTCAAGCATAACGGGCTTTATCTCGGCGTGCTGGACGCGCTGGCGGCAAGCGGGGAATTCACCATCGTCGCGCTGGTGCGCCACCCCGTGGGCGCGATTGCCTCATGGAACGAGGTAAACGTGCCGATTCGCCAGGGGCGGCTGCCGGCAGCCGAAGGCTATTGGCCGGAGATTGGCGCGCTGGCAGCCGCGCCGATGGAGATACTGGAAAAACAGGTGCGGCTGTATGACCTGCTCTGCGCCAGGCTGTTGCAGCACCGCCAGCGGATTCATTTGCTGCGTTACGAAGATTTTCTGGCGATGATCCGCTCGCGCCATTCTTCCCTGGCCGCGCTGGGGCTTAAGGAAATCGATGCATCTTTAATCGCGGAACGGAATTTAGGATTTTACGATGCCGCCCTCACCGAGCGCATCGCGCGCTGCTACCGCCGATACGCCGATGCCGCCAAAGCGCTTTACCCGGACTAAACCGCTTCCACCGCCACCACTTCGGGCACGTAGTGCTTCAGCATGTTCTCGATGCCGGATTTGAGCGTGGCGGTGGAGCTGGGGCAGCCGGAGCAGGCGCCGTGCAGTTCCAGCGAGACGATGCCGTCATGGAAGCCGCGATAGACAATGTCCCCGCCGTCCTGCGCCACCGCCGGGCGCACGCGGGTTTCAATCAGTTCCTTGATCTGCCGCACCACGTCCGAATCCTCGGAATCCGCGTTCGCCTCGCCGCTTTCCTCTTCCGCCGCCCCGGTCACCACCGGCCTGCCGGAAACCAGATGCTCCATGATGGTGGTGAGCAGGGCAGGCTTCAGCACCTCCCACGGCACGTCCTCCTCGCGGGTGACGCTGATGAAATCCGCACCCAGAAACACCGCCGTCACCTTGGCCACGGCGAATAAGGCTTCCGCCAGCGGCGAATGCTTGGCTTCCTCCGGCGAGGTGTAAAACCGCGTGCCGTCCGGCATCACCGTGACGCCGGGAAGGAATTTCAAGGTCAGCGGATTAGGAGTCGGCTGAGTCTGGATAAACATGATATTTCACTTTGCGCGCTTTTTCACCAATTAGCTATAGTATAGCAAAATTATGCCCGGTAAGACAAGCCTAGGCCCATTTACGAAAATATGCTTAACTTTCGGTAATAATATGATAGATTCCGCCGCCTCGGTCAGATGCTGATGATAGATACTATTGAAGGAACCACCAAGGACGGCGTGCCCTATATCTCGCTGGAATGGCCGCGCCGCGTGCTGGTGCTGGTGGCGCTTGGCGTGATCGCCAATTACCTGCTGTGGCGGCTTTACACGTTTAACCCGCATGCGCCGGTGCTTTCCTTTCTCTTATATTGCGCGGAACTCTTCGGGGTGATGACGCTGCTGCTGCACAGCTTCATGAACTGGCGGCTTTCCGTGCGCGAGGCGCCACCCCCCGCGGCAGGCTTAAGCGTCGACGTGTTCATTCCCACCATCAATGAACCGCTCTCCGTGGTGCGGCGCACGGCGCTGACCGCCGTGGCGATGGATTACCCGCATTCCACCTGGATTCTCGATGACGGGCGGCGGCCGGAGCTGCGGGTGATGGCGGAGGAGCTTGGCTGCGGTTACATCGCGCGCGAGAACAATACGCATGCCAAGGCGGGCAATTTGAATCACGCGCTGGCGCACACCAGCGGCGAATTCATCGCGGTGTTCGACGCCGACCACGCGCCGAAGCGCAATTTCCTGCTGCGCACGCTGGGATATTTCCGCGACCCGCAGGTGGCGTTCGTGCAGACGCCGCAGGACTTCTACAATCTGGATTCCTATCAGCACCGCTCGCAGATTCGCCAGGGCAGGCTGTGGACGGAGCAATCGCTGTTCTTCCGCGTTATCCAGCGCGGCAAAGACGTATGGAACGCCGCCTTTTTCTGCGGCAGCTGCGCCGTCATCCGCCGCAGCAGTCTGGAGAGCATCGGCGGCGGCTTCGCCACCGGCACGGTGACGGAAGATCTGCACACCTCGCTGAAATTGCACAAGCAGGGCTATTCCTCGGTATATCACGCCGAGCCGCTGGCGTTCGGCATCGCGCCGGCGCATATCGAAGCCTTCATCCGCCAGCGCGTCCGCTGGGGGCAAGGGGCCATGCAGGTTTGGCGCAAGGAACGCATTCTCACCTCCCGCTCGCTCACCGTGCCGCAGAAAATCTGCTATTTCGCCTCTGTCATCACCTATTTCGACGGCTGGCAGAAAGGATTGTATTACCTCATGCCCGCGCTGGTGCTGCTGACGGGCTGGGTTCCGCTGCAGGCGCAGATGGGAGATTTCGCAGCGCATTTCGCGCCGTACCTGCTGATGTCGCTATGGGCGTCCAACGAGTTGGGCCGCGGCTATTGCCGGGTGCTTATCATCGAACAATATAACATGGCGCGCTTCGCCGCCTTTGCTTACGCCACACTCGGCCTGTTTCGCCGCCATTTGCGCTTTCGCGTCACCAACAAGCATCTCACCGGGCTGGCGCTGCACAGCGCCTATCTGCTGCCGCAATATTCCGTATTCCTTATCAACGTGGTGGGCATCCCCATCGGCACGCTGCTTTACTACCACTCCCACCGCATCAGTTCTTTCGCTTTCAGCATTAACATCGTGTGGGCGATGGCGAATATCGGCCTGGCCATCACCGTGCTGGCTTTCACGCTGCACCGTGTGCATTTCCGCCGGCAGGATTACCGCTTCGCCATTCCGCTGGTGGCGCAGTTCCCCGTCGGCGGCCAGGAAATTGTCGCGGCGGTGGAGGATATTTCTTCCGCCGGCATGCGCCTGGTGGCCGAGCGCGGTTGCGGCGTGGTGCCGGAACAGGTCATTACCGGTCAACTGCACCTGCCGGGTGAGATCATTCCCTTCCGCGTCATCGCCCGCGCCGTGATGCATTCCGCCACCCAGAAGCACCTGATCTCCATCGGCTGCCAGTTCACCTGGCCCGATCACGCCAGCCGCCAGCGCCTGGAGCTTTTTCTCTACGGATCGGATCTGGAATGGCAGGTGCACCATTTGAGTGAGCGCATGCCCACCTTGATCGAACGCATTCTTCAGCCTTTCTGCCATTGGCATGAGATCGACCAGCGCCCGCTTTACGGCAATGCCTATGCCACGCGCCGCCCCATGCTCTACACCCCCGGC
>JAFATP010000110.1 GCA_019243895.1 Alphaproteobacteria bacterium | reverse complement strand
GGCGTCGCATTTGCAGGAATGGCCATCGGCGCGGGCGCGGGGGCGGGATTGTTCGGCGTCAAGAGCGCCATGGGCACGATGGACAAGATCCAGGCGCAGGCGCAGCAATATGATCTGCAAAAAGGCGCCGGCAAGCAGATGGTGCAGTCGGCTTATGTCAAGGGCCGCATCGACGGCAAGCAGGAAGGCGTGTTCCTGGGTTACCAGGCGGGCGCGGGCGAATCCATGCAGGTGGCGCAGGGCCATCTGGCGGACGCCTATAATCACGGCGTGGCGGACATGGCGCAGGCGGTGGCCCAGAAATTCGAAGGCCAGGCCCGAAGCAAATCCGAGCCGCCGGAAATGCCGCAGGCCGAGATGCCGCAAGCATCCGCTGAAGCGCCGGAAGGAACATCGCATAGCGCCTGCTGCAACCGGAAAAGCCTTAAGCCGAATGACCTCAAGGGCGGCATTTCGCCGGAGGCCATCAAGGATCAGCAGCTCAATGGCGCTTCGGCGGAAATAGGACCACGGTAAACGGAACACGAAACGCGATAGAAAACGCGGGGAGAGAAGAAGATGCATGTACAAGTAAGAGCCGGAGTATCTCGTCAATTAACCTCATTACCGACTCCGAGTACAGGAATAGGCAGCGCAACCGGTATGACGCACAACCTAGGAAGCTTATCTGCCGTATCGGAGTTTCTCAAAGACTATGGGGATTCATTAAGTTTGGCAGATCGTAGAACATTGCTACGAGATGCTCAACGTGAACACTTTGGTGTAATGAATGAGCGTTGGGCATGGCCTTGGGAAAACAGCGCAAGCCATGTCCGGGCAATGGAGCGTGAGATTCATATAGCAGCCGGTAAAGAAGCAGGAAAACGGGCTTTTGATCTAGGTCGCGCTTCGCATTATGGTAATGCTGAAGCCATGATGGCCAAGGGCGCCGAATATGAAGCGCGTTCCTTTGCCGGCGAAGCATTAGGCGCGGTTAAAAAGGCAAAAAATTTCCTTTATGACGCCCCCATCGCCAAGGCGAAGGGCCGTTTAGGCACAGGGCTTTTGGTCGCCGGCGGCGTTGGCCTGGGCGCATATTTGCTGTCCAAATGGGGGAAGGGCGCATCCAACCCCACGCGCGAAGGCGCGGATATCGCCAATGATGTGGGCATGCGCGATGCCGCAGCCGATATCGGCGTGCAGCAGCCCGGAAGCTTTATTCCGAGCGCGGGCAGTGACGGCGCTTCGCTGACGCCTGCTTATCCGGTTCCGCAAGCTCCAATGATGCCCGCGCCGGGCATGGATGCCGCCGCCGCGCAGGGCTTTCCTTCGCCGATGGTGTCTTCCCCGCAGATTCAGGGCAATCGCGGCATGATCTTAAATCCCGAGGCGATTGCGGGCGAGATGGCGCAACGCTACGGCAGCCCCGCCGCCGCGGAACCTTCGCGCTAGGCCCTTCATCATCCGACAGATTTTCCCGTCATTGCGAGCGCAGGCGAAGCCGGAGCGCGGCAATCCAAAGAATCTCGCGGGTTACGGCAGGCGGAAAGGCCGGAAAATCATTTGACAGTAAGGGGGGAGGCGCTATGATCGCCTCCCTTTTTTATTTCAGCCGAAGGAAAGCGAAACCGTGACCAAACGCGCCACCGCAAAGTATAAAATCAGCCGCCGCCTGGGCGCCAGCCTCTGGGGCCGCGATAAAGACCCCTTCAACAAGCGCTCTTACGCTCCCGGCCAGCACGGCGCCGCCAAGCGCCGCAAAACGTCGGATTACGGCACGCAGCTGCGCGAAAAGCAGAAGCTGAAAGGCTACTACGGTAATATCGGCGAGCGGCAGTTCCGCCGCATCTATCAGGAAGCCGCGCGCCGCCGCGGTGACACCGGCGAGATTTTGATCGGCCTGCTGGAAAGCCGCCTTGACATGGCGGTTTACCGCATGGGCCTGGTGCCCACCGTGTTCGCCGCGCGCCAGTTCGTCAGCCACGGCCACGTGATGGTCAACGGCCGCAAGGTGAACATCCCCAGCTACACGCTGAAGGAAGGCGACGAGATCGAGGTGCGGGAGAAATCCAAGCAGCTGGCCACCGTGCTGGAGATCGTGCAGAACCCGGAGCGCACCGTGCCGGATTACGTGGAGCTGGACGGCAAAACACTGAAGGGCAAGTTCGTGCGCATGCCGAAGCTGGCCGACGTGCCATACCCGGTGGTGATGGAACCGAACTTCGTCATCGAGTTCTATTCCCGATAATCCCTAGCCGTTGCCGTAACGGATATGCCGTTGCGCTTAGGTGTTAATATCGATCACGTCGCCACCCTGCGCAACGCGCGCGGAGGGTCGCATCCCTGCCCCATTCGCGCCGCCGCCGCCGCCGCCAGGGCCGGCGCTTCCGGCATCACCGCGCATCTGCGCGAAGACCGCCGCCATATCCGCGACCGTGACATTGAGCGCCTGCGCGCGGAAATAAGCCTGCCGCTGAATCTCGAGATGGCGGCTACGGAGGAAATGCTGGGGATTGCCCTGCGCGTCCGCCCGCAGGCGGTATGCCTGGTGCCGGAGCGCCGAGAGGAGCTCACCACCGAAGGCGGCTTAAACCTGCTGGCCGCCAAGAAAGCGCTCACGCCTTATGTCGGCAAGCTTACCGACGCAGGCATCCGCGTTTCGCTGTTCATTGATGCGCATCAGGCGCAGATCGAAGCCGCTTCGCGCCTCGGCGCGGCGTGCGTTGAGCTGCACACCGGCGCTTACGCCGAAGCGTGGCCTCAAGCCGACGCCCATTTAACCGCGTTGCGGCGCGGCGCGACGCAGGCGGCAGCGGCGGGGCTGGAGGTGCATGCCGGGCACGGCCTCACCTTCGACAATGTCGGACCCGTCGCCGCCATCCCTCAGGTAAAGGAATTGAATATCGGGCATTTCCTGATCGGCGAAGCCGTGTTCATCGGGCTGGAGGCCGCCGTTAAACAGATGCTGCAGCGAATGAAGGAAGCGCGCGCGTGATCGTCGGCATCGGCACCGATATGGTAGATATCCGCCGCATGCAGGCGCTGCTGGAGCGCTTCGGCGAACGCCTGCAGCGCAAACTATTCACCGCGGTGGAAATCGCGCAGGCGGAAAACCGCATCGGCCGGGCGCATGCGGCGTTTTTCGCCTCGCGTTTTGCCGCCAAGGAAGCCTTCGCCAAGGCAGTGGGAAGCGGCATGCGCGGCTTAAGCTGGCAGGATATCGCGGTGGAGCATGACGATGCGGGCAGGCCGCTGCTGCAATTGGGCCCGCGCGCCAGCCGGAAGTTGACGATGCTGGTGCCGCAAGGAACCGCCGCCTCTGCCCATCTTTCACTGACGCATGAATATCCTTATGCACAGGCGATGGTGATTGTGGAGGCGCGGTGAAC
>JAFATP010000170.1 GCA_019243895.1 Alphaproteobacteria bacterium | reverse complement strand
ACAAAAACTGGCGAATGCCGGGGCGAAGGTTTGCAGTATCTCTGGGGATGCGATTATTCATGGTCTCAATAACGGCGTGACCAAGCTGTGCGATAGCCTGGACGGGCCCGCAGGCGGCGTCTGCTAGCTGCGATAGCTGCCGTTGATGTCGATATAGCCGTGCGTCAGGTCGCACGTCCAGACGCGGGCACGGCCTGAGCCGATCCCTACATCCACCGCGATCGTAATCTCCCGGCCTTTCATATGCGGCTCGATCATGGCCTCGCGGTATTCAGGCGCTACCGCGCCGTTGCGCGCTACGGTAACGCCGCCGACGGCGATGGTGAGCGCGTCGCGGTCGGCCCGCTCGCCGGCCTTGCCCACCGCCATCACAATGCGGCCCCAATTGGCGTCTTCGCCGGCGATCGCCGTTTTCACTAGCGGCGAATTGGCGATGCTCATGGCGATGCGCCGCGCCGCTGCGTCATGCTCGGCGCCGGTGACGTCAATGGTGATGAATTTGGACGCCCCCTCGCCGTCGCGCACCACCGCCTGCGCCAGCTCGGCCGTAAGCTCCGAGAGCGCCCGCGCGAAATCACCGTAATCATCCGCCGCGTTGCCGGCCTTGCCGGTGGCGAAGAGCAGCACCGTATCGCTGGTGGAGGTGTCGCCGTCTACCGTGATGCAGTTGAATGACTGCGCGTTGGCCGCCTCCAGCATGGGCTGAAGGGCGGCGGCGGGAATGGCGGCATCGGTGAAGAAAAACGCCAGCATGGTGGCCATATCGGGCGCGATCATGCCGGAGCCTTTGGCGATGCCGTTCAGCGTGACGTCCGTGCCGCCGATCCGCGCCTTGCGGGTGGCCTGCTTGGGAAAAGTGTCGGTGGTCATGATGGCGCGCGCCGCCGCGTTCCAGCCGTCCTGCGCAAGCGAGGCATGCAGCGCGGGCAATGCCTGAGTGATGCGCTGATCCGGCAAAGGCTCGCCGATGACTCCCGTGGAGGCCATGTAGAATGCCTCTTTCTCGCATCCCGCCAGCGCGCAGGCAGCGTCCTGAACCCGCGAAAGAGCGGCGTCACCCGCCCGGCCGGTGAAGGCGTTGGAATTACCGGAATTGACCACGAGCACCCGCGCTGCGCCGGATTTCACGTGCTCGCGGCATAAAAGCACCGGCGCGGCGGCAGTGAGCGAGGTGGTGAAAACGCCGGCGCAGACCGTGCCTTCGCCGAACTCCGCCAGCAGCAGATCCGGCCTGCCGGGATAGCGGATGCCGGCCGCCGCGGCATTTAGACGCACTCCGGCAATGGGCGGCAGTTCGGCAATCGCGGCGGGAGCCAGCGGCGATAGCGTCATCGATCAGGGAGCTTTTTTCGGGGTCAGCGGGAAGGGCTTTTCCTTGCCTTCCGGATCGAAATATTTCACGTCCGCCTTTTTCAGCAGCCCGTCCACATAAGCCTGAAGAGCGGCGCTGCTTTGCTCGGCGCGTAAATCCTCCTTCATTTCCTCGAAGCTCGGGATGCGCACCTTGCGGCGGTCTTCAATCTTGATGATATGCCAGCCGAACGCCGTCTTCACCGGATCGGACACTTCGCCCTTTTTCAGCTTAAACGCCGCCGCGGCGAATTCAGGCACCATCTTGTCCTTGGTGAACCAGCCCAGATCCCCGCCCTGCGCGCCGGAAGCCTTGTCCAGCGTTTTCTCTTTGGCCAGCTTTTCAAAGCTCGTTCCTTTTTTTAATTCCTTTTCAACGGCCTTGGCTTCGTCCTCGGTGGCCACCAGGATGTGGCGGGCATGGACTTCCTCTTCATCCTTCATGGTGGAGAGCTTCTTGGCATAAGCGTCCTTCAGCTGCTGATCGGTGACCAGCGTCTTCGCCTTGCTTTCCATGAAGGCCTGCAGAATCAGCTGCTTTTTCAGCGCATCCAGGCGTTTTTGTACTTCTTCGCTCTTGTCGAAGCCGTCTTTGACCGCCTGCTGATACACCAGCCGCTCGCTGACGATGCCCCTCAGCACATTCAAGCGCACATTTTCGTCAAAGCTATTGAAATCAGGGGCGTTGGCGCCGGGAAACAGGCTTTTCCACATCTCCTCGGCTTCGGAATTTTTAATGTCCTCCCCATTCACATGCAGAATGACATAATCCTTGACCGGTTTATTCTCGCCTTCGGAAGCCTTTTTTTCAGATTTCTTGGCGGGGTCCGGCTTAGGAGCATCTTCAGATTTGAGTGTTTCCTGTCTCATTCCCTCTTCCGCGGCCGGGCTTGCGGTCTTTTCATCCTGCGCAACGGCTGATCCGAGCACGCAGGCATACGCCAGCAGCGCGGCAACGAGATATTTCATGGCGGATATCCTTTCTTACCAAGCGATTCAGAAGCGTGACATATCGCATAAGCCCCCGCGATTGGCAAGGCTTACATTGACATTCCCCGCCCCTGCCCCTATGTGTTCAGGTTTCCTACCCCCTGAACGAGTCCCGATGTTTTCTACCCTTGCCCGCAAGCTGTTCGGCACCGCCAACGAACGCTTCTTAAAATCGCTCACTCCCACGATTGAACGGATCAATGCGCTGGAGCCTGCGGTTTCCCGCCTGTCCGACGAGGAGCTGCGCGGCCGCACCACCTGGCTGAAAGAGCGCTTAAGCGGCGGAGAGACGCTGGATTCGCTGCTGCCGGAAGCGTTTGCCACGGTGCGTGAAGCCGGTAAGCGGGCGCTCAATATGCGGCACTTCGACGTGCAGCTGATCGGCGGCATGGTGCTGCATCGCGGTATGATCGCCGAAATGAAGACGGGCGAAGGCAAGACGCTGGTGTGCACGCTGCCGGCCTATCTCAATGCGCTGACCGGCAAGGGCGTGCACGTGGTGACGGTCAACGACTACCTCGCCAAGCGCGACGCCGAATGGATGGGCAAGCTCTATACGTTCCTGGGTTTGAGCTGCGGCGTGATCGTGCACGGGCTGGACGATGACGAGCGGCGCGCCGCTTATAACTGCGACATCACTTACGCCACCAATAACGAGCTGGGATTCGACTACCTGCGCGACAATATGAAATACGGGCGCGACGGCATGGTGCATCGCCCGTTCCATTACGCCATCGTGGACGAGGTGGACTCCATCCTCATCGACGAGGCGCGCACGCCGCTGATCATTTCCGGGCCCACCGAGGATAATTCCGTGTTGTATGTGCGGGCCAACGCGCTGATTCCGCAATTGACGGCGGAGGATTTCGAAAAAGACGAAAAGCACCGCACGGTGACGCTCACGGAAGCGGGCGTGAAGCATATGGAGGCGCTGCTGGCGGCGGACGGGCTGCTTACGCCGCCCGCTTCCCTGTATGATCTGGAGAATGTGTCGCTGGTGCATCATGTGAACCAGGCGCTGCGGGCGCATAAGATGTTTTCCCGCGATGTGGACTACATCGTGAAGGACAATAAGGTGATCATCATCGATGAATTCACCGGCCGCATGATGGAAGGCAGGCGCTATTCCGAGGGGCTGCACCAGGCGCTGGAGGCCAAGGAGGGCGTTTCCATCCAGAACGAGAACCAGACGCTCGCCTCAATCACATTCCAGAATTATTTCCGGCTGTATCCCAAGCTCGCCGGCATGACCGGCACGGCGATGACGGAAGCGGGGGAGTTCCGCGACATTTATAAGCTGGAAGTCATCGAGATCCCCACCAACCTGCCAGTGACGCGCCAGGATTACGACGATGAGATTTACCGCACCGCGGCGGAGAAATACCGCGCCGCCATCACCCATATCGCCGAGTGCCGCAGGCGCGGGCAGCCGGTGCTGGTGGGCACCGCCTCCATCGAGAAATCCGAATATCTTTCGGCGCGGCTGAAGGATAAGAAATACATCCGCGAAACCGGCAAGATCGTGCTGGGACAGGCGGCGCAGCTGAAGGCGCAGGCGGAAAAGCTGGGCGAAAAACAGGAGCAGCGCAAGCAGCTGGAAACGCAGGCGGCGGAAATGCAGGCGACCGGGGAATATCTGGAATCCATTACCGCGAAGGATGTGCCGATTCCTCATCAGGTGCTGAATGCGCGCTATCACGAGCAAGAGGCTTATATCATCGCGCAGGCGGGCAGGCCGGGAGCGGTGACCATCGCCACCAACATGGCTGGCCGCGGCACCGACATCATGCTGGGCGGCAATGCCGATATGATGATCCGCCAGCAATTCGGCGAAACGCCGGATGCGGCGGCGGCGGAAAAACTGCGCGGCGAGGTGGCGGAGGCCAAGGACGGCGTCATCGAGGCGGGGGGACTTTACGTGATGGGCACCGAGCGGCATGAATCCCGCCGCATCGATAATCAGCTGCGCGGGCGTTCCGGCCGCCAGGGCGACCCCGGCGCTTCCAAGTTTTTCATCTCGCTGGAAGACGATTTGATGCGCATTTTCGGCGGCGAGCGCATCGACGGGCTGCTGCAGCGGCTGGGTTTGAAAGAAGGGGAAGCCATTTTCCACCCATGGATGACGCGCGCCATCGAAAAGGCGCAGACCAAGGTGGAGGCGCGCAACTACGAAATCCGCAAGAACCTGCTCAAGTACGACGACGTGATGAACGATCAGCGCAAGGTGATCTACGAGCAGCGCATTGAGCTGATGGAGGCAGAGGACGTGTCGGAGACCATCGCCGACATGCGCGAACAGGTGATTGCCGATCTGGTTACCACGCATATTCCGCCCAAAGCCTATCCGCATGAATGGCAGGCGGAAGGGCTTCAGAAAGAGCTGTTCCGCATTTTCGGCCTGCATATGCCGGTGGCGGCATGGGCGCAGGAGGAGGGCATTGCCGATGACGAGATCCGCGAGCGCATCCGCAAGGAAACCGACGCGCTGATGGCGGGCAAGACGGAGAAATATCAGGAGATACTCACCATCGCCGAAAAACGCGTGCTGCTGCAGACGCTGGACAGCTTATGGAAAGATCACCTGCATACGCTGGATCACTTGCGCCACGGCATCAATCTGCGCGCCTACGGTCAGCGCGATCCGCTGAACGAATACAAACACGAAGCCTTCACCCTGTTCGAGCAGATGCTGAATCATTTGCGCGAACTGGTGACGCTGCGCGTGGCGCATCTGGAAATCGCCGCCGAGCCGCCGCCGGGCTGGGACCGCATCATGCCTTCTCAGCAGATGATGGAAACGCGCGAAGACCCCGCCGCGGCAGCCGGGCTTCCCTCAGCCACCGCCCCGCCTGCGGCAGCCGCGCCGAAAGTGGGGCGCAATGAGCCGTGCCCCTGCGGCTCCGGCAAGAAATACAAGCATTGCCACGGGGCGATTCGCTGAGGCTCGACGTGTAAGTGTTGATAAGGACGGGCAGGTCAACCGCTCGGATTGACGGCAGACGCTATTTTTGTTAATATTATTTAACGAATGGGCGTGCCGTGAACAGAGAAGCGGAAGAATTCGAACGGAACACCGGCTTGCCTATCGGCAGTATAAGCCGCGCGTATATCATTCCGGACAGCCCTTATATCGTATACGACACGAAAGATCCCATCGCTCGCGCGCAAAAGCTGGAGAAAGAAATCACAGCGTGGTGCGCTTCGCTTGCCGATGCCTACAGCATGTTGCGGGGAGAGAAAGTTCTTTCTGCCGCGCTTTCCGCGCTGCCTGCTTGCAAGGAACGCCTGCAGGAAACGGTGAATGGCGAGAGCAGGAAATTGCAAGAAACGCTGATGCAAATTATCCGCGCGAGCCCGGAGCTTGGCGCGGTCAGCTACGATCAAGCCAACCCGGGAGAGGCTCAGGTGGCCTTGCAAGGCATCAGCTTCGGGTACAACCCTAGCGACATCGATTATTTCATCGCCAACGAGCACCGCGCCGCCGCGGCCAATCATGGAGTGCTGCCTGACCCCGAAGACCCTGTCTGGGAAAGCAAGGGCGTGAATCCGACACTGCACAGGCAAAAAGAGATTGCCAGACGCGCGGGGCATGAAATGCACTGGATCGCATCCGCTGAAACGCTTCACATTATTGACGAGCACCTGGAGCGGCAAGCAAGGCGGGCGGAAGGAAAACGTTCCGTGCTTCTCGATAGTTTTAGAATAGGGGGTATTTAAGGTGTTTCCCCGCGCAGGGCAGCGATACGAGATGCACCCAAGACTGGCAGCCGGGCATAAAAAAGCGCCGCACGAAGGCGGCGCTTGGGTGGAGA
>JAFATP010000140.1 GCA_019243895.1 Alphaproteobacteria bacterium | reverse complement strand
GTGACCCAGATTCATTAGAGTTTGCCGCAACCACTAAACGCATTGTGACTTAAAAGGGTGAATCACTCTCATCGACTGCGTAAAAGCGTTCGGAAACATACGGGAACGCCGGAAAGGGGGCTTCTTTAGTTGTTCCGAACGCTCCGCTCCGCGGTGGCAAACCAATCGTCCATTTGACCGGATGGGCGGGAAACAATCCGCACCAGGACTCGATTCTCAGCCGCTGCCCAACCCCCAATCCACCAATTGTTTATAGCTACTTTTTTAAGCCCGCCCGGAATAAACGGGGCTGGCGGCCCGCTGTAACACAAACTTCACATTCGCAATGTTTATCCGGACGGCTTCCTGCTCTATAGTGAATCGTGTCTAACTGTTCTCCCTCTGCATTCCGGAGTTTTAGCGTCCGCCATGTCTACCTATCGTAACCTCACCGCCAACGCCGCTTTCAGCGCCGTGGAGTTTGCCCCGGCTCCGGATGGGAATTTAACGTTTTACCATGTGGACCCGGCCAAGGAAAAAGAAGCCAGGGCGTGGGTGGCTTCGATCGGGCAGGAGCTCCTCGCGGAGACAAAGCTGGAAGGCCATCTTGTGCTGGTGACGCACGGCGAGCGGTCGCAGGATGAACTGGTTTCGCTGATGGAGCAGCACGGCGATAAGCTGGAACTCCAGGAGAAGAAAAAGGGCTTCAACATGTGGGCAGGCCGTGGCGCGCTCAGCATGGTGGGGCAGCTTTTGCAGCTTACCTCGGGTTTCCTGGTCAAAGGCCCGCCCGACGGCGCCACCATCACCTTCGCCCTTTCCAACATCACCGCCAATATCAGTAATATGGTGTTCGGCGCGGAGAAAACGCCGGACGTTCACCGCCTGCGCTTTCTGAAGAGCACGGTGAATGACAATCTGCTTGCTCATATTGAAGAGGATGAGCTTCCCTCTGTCGACGACCGCCGCGCCCCGCTGCGCAGCGAGCCTGCGCCGCCCCAGTCCTTCGGCGAGCGCTCATGGGACCTGATGCAGCGCAATTCCGTGCGCATCGGCGAGATCGGGCTGCGCTATTTCGGCTCTCTGGCAATGGCGTTTCCCATCAGCCGCTGGAAGCCGGGCTTAAAGGCGCTGGCCGAAAAAGGGGTGAGCGAGGGCTATCTGGCCGCCCGCAATCCCGATAAGTTCACCCGTTACGCCGGCTTGGCCTATGTGGCTGGAAAAACCCTGGGCTTCGCCTCCAAAGTGCCCGACCCCTACGACCCCGACCCCAACCACCATACCAAAATCGACGAGATCCGTGAAAAATACGTCTTCCGCACCAGCACGCTGATCGAGGCGGCGGCGGCCACCATGATTGCCGGAGACCGCTTCCTCAACCGCAAGATCAAATTCCCCGACAAGGCCATGGTGCCGGGCGGCCTGCGCGGCAGGGAAACCAAAGATTTCCTGGGCGGCGTCGGCGGCCTGCTGTTCGTGGGGGCGTTCGCCATGCGCTTCTTCGCGCCGTTCGGCGTTAAAAAAGTGGATATGGCGGAGCTGGAGGCGCACATCACCGATGCGCTGGCCAAAACGCCGCCGGAAAAAATACCGCAGCTGATGGCCGACAACGCCGCCATGCTGAAGGAGCATTTCAAGGACCAGCCGATTGAATTCGGCGAGCTGTTCACCACGATGATGACGGATCTTTACCGCTATCACCGCAAGGGCCTGGCGGACTTCTCGCTGCCCGCAAACACCCGGGGCTCCGCTCCTGCCACGGGGGAGACACCGCAAAACGGCGATATTGTTCCCGCGCCCCAGGTGGAGGCCCATACGCTGGATCAAGGCAGGCGCGGCAAGGAAGGGCTATTGGCGGCCACCAGCCGCGCTGACACCGTGGCTTCCCAGAAAAATGATTCCGCGCGCGATCCCCAGCTGAGCATGGGCGCGTAAGCCGTCTTGCTTCCGATGGCTTTTTTATGGCCGGCGGAGCGATACTGTTCGGAGTAAGGAGCGGTATGACAATCCCCAGCACCGTAGGACGCGTGCCGCGCAATACGCCGGATGCGTTCAATCAGAAGATTATCAAACAAACCGAGCGCAATATCGCCTATTACGCGGCGCATCCCGAAGAGATCGATGCGCGACTGGAAGAGCTGGATCAGGAATGGGATGTGGAGCGCACCCTGGAGGCCAACGCGGCCTCGGTTTCGCTGGCCAGCGTGTTGCTCGGCATTTTCGTAAGCCGCCGCTTTCTCTACCTGCCTGCGCTGGTGGGAGGGTTTTTATTACAGCATGCGGTGGAGGGATGGTGCCCGCCGCTGCCGGTATTCCGCCGCATGGGCGTGCGCACGCAAACCGAAATCGAGCGCGAGCGTTATGCGCTGAAGGCGCTTCGAGGCGATTTTGATCATGTTCATACCGCCGGCCAGAGCGATGAAAACGTCACGCGCGTTTCGCAACGGGTGCTGGAAGCGGTAAAATAATCGAATCCGAACGTGCGGAGACTATGCCGCCAGGGCCAGCGGCTGGTCATTCACTTTCAGCTCCACTTTGATGTTATTGCGTGTGGCTTTGGAATAAGGACACATCTGGGTAGTGTCGCAGTTTAAAGGTTAACAAAAATCCCACTCGGCTTTTCGCTTCGCTGTTTCCTGAGCGGCAAGGTATTCGTCCGTAATACGTACGATATCGGCCATTTCGTACAGCTTGTCAGTAATGCCAGCAGCCATCGCGGGTGTTAGCTTATGCGCCTTATGGGTGCGAACAAAGTTGTAATAGACGTAGTACAGCGCGACAGCGTGGCAGTGGTTTTCGATCTTTTTTGAAAACGCATTCGTGAGGCGCGTGAAACGCCGCATGGACATGCGCATCGTAAGATTGTGCCGCTCCACATAGGATGTGCTAATGTGATTCTTGTCAGGCTGGCCTTCAATCGGTGTTTTGCGGCAGCCGATGCACTCAGCGGGGCTGTAACGCTTCTCAGATTCCGGTGCCTCGCCGTAGAGCTTCACCAGCATGGCATAGTCAACGTCGCCACCGAAAGCACCTTCCACCGCTTCCAGATACGCCCGGTGTCCGTCTGTGGTTAGCTGCACCCGGTTAGCGAGACGTGAACGCAGGTCATCCATCAAGGCAACGGCGTATTCAGCACCGCGACCGCCAACGATCCAGTTGCAGATAAGCTTGGAATCGGCATCAAGGCTTGTCCACGTCCATACGTCGCCTGCACCGTCGGCAGGAGTCTTGGCCGTGGGAGCGTTTTTCGCCTTGGCGTAGCAAAAGCTCCAAATTTCGTCGCACTGGATGCGGCGGCAATTCAGGTTGCGGACATGCTCATCATGATACGCGGCGCAGGCCGCACCGGCATCCACCAGCAACTTAGTCACCGTGTTGATGGAGACGCCTGCCACGCGCGAGATCGAGCGCATAGAGGAGCCTTCGCACAACATGCTGAGAATCTGGATTCGTTTGTCTAATGGCAGCCTGTTCATGCCATTATAATGGCATGGGTAATTTTACATAGCAAGCATTATTTTCAGTTAAGCAACTTGTTGCTCTAAACGCTTTTTCAGCGCCCTTCCTCTTCTCCCGTGAAGATCAGCGTGGCGACATATCGCTAACATCCTCACTTCGTCATTTTTGTGTGTATAGAGAAGAAGCACATCGCCAGTAAGGCCATTCAAATGGCACTCTCTTATGCCCTTTAAAGCGCCCTTAAGAGCGTGATCTTTCATTTCACGTGGCAGGAGACGCGGTGGGATTTCTCGCTTATACGCATTGAATATCTTTACCGCATCGACGATCTCGGGGTGCAGTCGCTTAAAGGCCGTATAGGACTCCTTAATACCCGGTGAGGGTAGAACAAAAACCCGCCGCTCCCGACGCGGAGACATCTATTCTTGATTGAGCCACGCCAGGAACTCGGTTTCCCCAGATGGAGCAAGTGCCGGAGGGGCGTTTTTTAGTTGTAACAGCTTTTGTACCATATCAGCTTTGTATCCCTCATGTGTTAGCAGGAATACGCTATTGCTGGATAAAGAATTCGTAACAGCTTTTGCCAACACCTCGCATTTCCGCACAACAAAGCTATGTGCGTCCGTGATACTCACATACACAACCTCAATCGCCTTTTCGAGTATAAACTCGAAGGTAGAAAGCTGATCTAACGCCACTGGATTCTGCATGGCTAGGTTCCTTTCTTTGCCTTGACCGGATGCTGGGTATCAGTAATCAGCGCGCTCTTTACTCCGTATGAGGGCTTGCCATCAACCCCCAATTTGCGCAGCTTTCTAACCTCGGTAATAACCGGCCTTATGCGGATTTTTGTTCCATCTTCTAAAGTACATTCGCTCCAATTCTCACTTTGCGATTGAATGTGCATTATGGTTCCCTCATCAATTTCTTTTTGTTGAGCGGCTAATGCCTTCTTTAGTTTTCTCGCTTCACTTGATTCAGTCATGTTTCTTCCATCTCGCCTTTGCTGCTTTCTTTGCAATTGCCTTACGTTGCTTCGCCGTCAGTTT
>JAFATP010000082.1 GCA_019243895.1 Alphaproteobacteria bacterium | reverse complement strand
GGACGGCCTGGTGCATTATTCCGACATCAGCTGGACTGAGCCGGGTGAGGCAGCCATTAAGCATTACAAGAAAGGCGACCGCGTGAAAGCCAAGATTCTGGCGATGGACGTGGACAAGGAGCGCATCAGCCTCGGCATCAAGCAGCTGGAGCATGATCCGCTGGAAAACGAATTCGCGGATCTTAAAAAAGGCGCGACCGTCACCTGCGAAATCGTAGAAGTGCAGGATGACGGCGTCGTGGTGAAGATCACCGACGGCATCACCGGTTTCATCAAGAAAGCGGATTTAAGCCGCGAACGCCAGGAGCAGCGCACCTCGCGCTTTGCGGTGGGCGACCGCGTGGATGCGAAGATCACGGCGGTGGATCGCGGCACGCGCAGCGTAAAGGTTTCCGTCAAGGCGCTGGAGATGGACGAGCATAAAAAGGCCATTGAAACCTACGGCTCGTCCGATTCGGGCGCAACGCTGGGTGACATCCTCGGCGCCGCCCTCAATGAGGCGAAGACGGAGGGAAAAGCGAAGGCTAAGAAAAAGGCTAAAACGGATGAGGATGAGGAAGAGGAGGATGAGGCGTAGTCCATGTCCTTTTCCGCCGACGCCCTGCTTGACCGCCAGTATCTGAAACGCGCACTCACGCGCTGGCGGGTGATCGCGGTGTTGGCCGCGGTGATCGCGCTGGTCGCGCTCGCGGAGCGGCACGATTTCACTGGCCATGCTCCCATCGGCATTGATTACATCGCCCGGCTCACCATTACCGGCGTGGTGGAGGATGATAAAGAGCGCGACAAGCTGCTGACTGATCTGCGCGACAATCCCAATGTGAAAGCGGTGCTGCTGCGGCTGGATACGCCCGGCGGCTCCGCCGTGGCGGGCGAGGAGATTTTCACCCGGCTTCGCCTGTTGGCACAGAAAAAGCCCGTGGTGGCGGTAATGCGCGACTTGAGCGCCTCCGCCGGGTATCTGGCGGCACTGGGCGCCGATCGTATTTTCGCCCGCGAGGGCACGCTCACTGGCTCCATCGGCGTCATCATCGAAGGCGCAGAATTCTCGGAGCTTGAACATAAGCTGGGGGTTACCCCGCTGGTGGTGAAAACGGGGCCGCTGAAAGACGCGTTCTCTCCCTTCACCAAGGCCACGCCGGAAGCGACGCAGGCAATGCAAAGCGTGGTCAACGATTTCTTCCGCTATTTCGTCACCACCGTCGCCGCGCGCCGCAATCTGCCGGAAGCTCAGGTATTGCAACTGGCGGACGGGCGGGTGTTCACCGGGCGGCAAGCCCTGAATTCCAAGCTGATTGACGCCATCGGCGGCGAGGATGAGGCACTGGCCTGGCTGGAAAGCGACCGTAAGCTCCCGCACGGCCTGCATGTGCGGGATGCGGAGGTGAAACACGACAAGCTCCCGGCATGGCTGGATCACGTGACCGGAACGGTGATGCAGAAATTCTTTCCGCAGAGCGCGGCCGGCCTTGACGGGCTAGTGGCGATCTGGCATCCTTCTTTGTAATTACAACAGGTTGACATTTAACGGAGCGCTACGCCATGACCAAATCAGAACTGATCCAGCGTCTTGCCAAACGTTATCCTTATCTCTACCAGCGCGACATCGAGCGGCTGGTGGGCACCGTGCTGGATCACATCTCGCAAACCCTCACCGAAGGCGGTCGGGTAGAGCTGCGCGGATTCGGCGCGTTCTCCGTGCGTAAGCGCGACGCCCGCAAGGCGCGCAATCCCAAAAACGGCGCCGAAGTATTCATCGGCGAGCGCTACAGCATTTATTTCCGCACGGGCAAGGAGCTCCGCGAACGCATTAACGAGCCGCACGTTCAGACCGCCTCTTCTGCCGGGTAATCCGGCATGACGAGTATTCTGCGCTGGGCCGCATGGCTGATCGTCGCGGCCGCCGCTGTGATCTTCGCCGTGAACAACCGCGGCTTCGTGACCCTTTCCATAGATCCGTTTCCTTACACGCTGTCCGCACCGCTTTATCTTATCGCACTCATGATGTTCGCCGCAGGCATTATTATTGGCGGAAGCGCCCAAATTGCCCGCCGCTTGCGCGCACGCAGCGCATTGGCGGCGGCGCAGGCGCGCATCAAGGCATTGGAAAACGAATTGACGGGGCTGCGCCTGGAGCGCCAACCGTTGCTTTCCTCCGCCGTGCCGGAGCTCTGATGCGAAAGATTGCCATCAAGCTGTGCGGCCTCAACACGGAGCGGGCAGTGGAAGCCGCGGCTGGCCTTGGGCCGGATTTCGCCGGATTCGTCATTTATCCGCGCTCGCCGCGCCATGTGTCGCCGGAGACGATGCAGCGCCTGAAAGCTCGGCTGCAGGCAGGAACCAAAACCGTGGCGGTGCTGGCAGACCCCGATGACGCCCTGCTGGAGCAGGTGATGCATACAGCCGCACCGGATTACCTGCAATTGCACGGCGCGGAACAAGCATCCCGCCTGCATCACATCCGCGACCGCTATCATGTGCGACTGATCAAGGCACTGCCGGTGCGCACCGCGAACGACATCGATCGGGCATCGGCATTTGAAAACGCCGCCGATATCCTGCTGTTCGATGCTCTT
>JAFATP010000272.1 GCA_019243895.1 Alphaproteobacteria bacterium | reverse complement strand
CCCCAGCTGTCCAGCTGCTCGCGGCGCTTGCTCAAGTTTTGCAGGATGTCGATCTCGGTGGGGCTGAAAATGCGCGCCCCCGGCGCCAGGCCGTGACCGCTGCCCGGCTCCTCCGGCGGCGGCGGCTCGCTGGTCTGCGGGGCGGCTTTTTCCCCTTCGCCGGATTTTCCTTCGCCCTTGCCCTCGGATTTACCTTCTCCCTTACCTTCCGACTTTCCCTCCGCCGCTTTGCCTTCCGCGGGTTTCTCTGCGGCAGCGGTTTTCCCTTCCGCCGCCGTTTTTTCTTCCGCCGGCTTCGCGTCAGCGGGTTTCGCCTCCGCGGCGGGCTTGCCTTCGGCAGGCGCCGGCGGCGGGGTGGGCGCGGCGGGAGGCTTGGTGGAAACGGGCGCGGGCGGAGGCGCGGGAGGCTTTTGCTGGGCCTCCACCGAACCGACCAGCATCAGCCGGGTGAATTCCTCGCCGCCGCGCACCACATCGGCCAGTTTCACCGCCATCAGCATAAAGGCGGCGAACATGGTGAGCGGCAGAATGCGGAGTCGGAACACCATGAGTGAGCGTGCTTATACCTTGTTGTTGGCGCGAAGAAGCTCAAGCAGTTCCTGTTCGGTGCGGGAGCGTGCCTTGGCTTCCGGCTCCGACGGATGGGGAATGCGCTCGCGCGTGCCGGCGGCCCGGGCTCCGCGCAGCGCCGGGTCCGACGTGGCGCGGGAGGCGAGTTTCTCAAGCATCGATTGCAGCGTTGACATGCCGCCGCGCGGGCGCTCTTCTTCCGGCTCTTCATGCGACGCCGCCTCGCGCGCCTTGCGCACCGCCCGCTCCGCCTCCGCCATGTCCGGCGCGCGGCCGGGATTGGCGCGGGGCGGCGGCAGCGCGCCCTGCTGGATGTCGCTGCTCACGCGGCCGCCGCGCTCGATCAGGAAGGAAAGGTCGTCCGCCACGTAATTGGCTTTCTCGATGCGCGCCTGGATGGTTTCGCCGATCTTCTTGCTGGCCATCTGCAGCGCCATGATGCTCTCCGAGGCGCGGTTGGTGGACTCATCGAAATGCCGCAGCAATTCCGCCAGCTCGCTGCGGCTGTTCTGCAGCACGGTGATGCGCTTGTTGAGGATCCAGCAATAGGTGATGGTGGTGCCCAACAGCGCCATGACGATGAAATTGATGAGGAGTTCCAGAAGCAGCATATTCAAGATGAGGCGAGGATTGACAGGGTTATCCGCTTAACGATCATTTACCCCTCCTCCTGGCGCTCCGCAACCGGCTTGCTAAGCGACACCGCCATGTGGTCGCCCACGCGGCCCAGCTTGCCGCGCGTGACCGGAACGTCACCGCATTTCAACACTATCTCATCCTCCAGCATGCAGTCGAGCAGAATCGTGCTGCCGACCCGGAAGCGCATCACCTCGCCCAGCGTGATCTCTTTTTCGTTGAGCACGGCGTGGAGGTCCACCATGGTGTGATGCAGCTCCTTGCCCAGATGTTTTTCCCACACCGTATCCTGGCCGAATTTCTCGCCCATGAACATTTGCAGCAGCAGCTCGCGGATCGGCTCCAGCGTGGCGTGCGGCAGCATGATCTGGATGAAGCCGTTGCGTTCCTCGATGTCCACCCGCAGGCGCACCAGCAGCACGGCGTTGGCCGGGCGGGCAATGGTGGCGAAGCGGGGATTGGTTTCCAGCCGGTCGAACTGGAAGGTGGCGGGGGAGAGCGGCTCGAACGCCGCGCTTAAATCCGCCAGCACCACGTCCACCATGCGCCGCACCAGATCCTGCTCGATGGTGGTGTAGGGCCGCGATTCCACGCGGCCCGGCTTGGGCTGCCGCCTGCCGCCCAGCAGGATGTCCACCATGGTGTAAATCAGCGAGCTGTCCACCGTGACGATGCCGAAATTCTCCCATTCCACGGCGCGGAACACCACCAGCAGCGCGGGCAGCGGAATGGCGTTCAGATAATCGTCGAAGCGCAGCGAGCTCATGGAATCAAGGCTCACATCCACGTTGTCCGAAGTGAATGCGCGCAGCGATGTGGAGAGCTGGCGCACCAGCCGGTCAAACACCACTTCCACCATCGGCAGCTTCTCATACGCCATGATGGATTTGTCCATGATGGCGTAAATGCCGCTGGCATCGGCCGCGCCTTGTTCGCTGTCGAAGCCGAGCAGGCTGTCCACCTCATCCTGGTTCAGCACGCGGCCGGAATCCGCGGATGCGGTGCCTGGCGGATTTTCAGGGGTTTCGGCCATCGTATCGCCTTATCAATCGATTGTGTCGGTGAGCTTTAAGCAAGGAGTGTACCACGGGCCGGAGCGAAGGGCTACCGCAAGCGCGGGCGAGGAAAGGCAGGGGCACCCGCGCTTATTGCACGATGAGTTCTTTGAACAGCACGTCTTTCACCTTGACCGGCGCCAGCAGCTTGTTGGCGCGGGAGAGCATTTCCTCGCGCAGCCGGTAGATGCCGGCGGAGCCGTAGAGATCCGTGGCGCGCATCTCGCGCAGGAAAGTGTTGTAGCTGTCGATCAGCAGC
This sequence comes from Alphaproteobacteria bacterium, assembly GCA_019243895.1. GTDB lineage: Bacteria > Pseudomonadota > Alphaproteobacteria > Rickettsiales > SXRF01 > JAFATP01. The sequence continues at coordinate 13,556 of JAFATP010000272.1, read as the reverse complement.
GGAAGATTGGCCTGCACCGCCGGCACGTCCGCGGCGCTGACGAGCTCCAGCGTCACGGTGGTCTTAATGAAGCTTACCTGCTTGGTGCCGGTATTCAGGTTCACCAGCATCTGCGGCAGGTCGAAAAACACCGGCTGGCCTTCCTTTGCCCCGGTTTCGGCGTGCTCGGCGGCGGCTTCCCCACCGCCGTGCTTGGCGAACATGAAATAGCCGCCCGCGCCAAGCGCCCCCAGCAGCACGACGGCGCCGGCGATGATGATGATCATTTTTTTCTTCTTGGAGCCGGCCGGGGCTTCGCCTTCGGCGGCTTCCCCTTCCGCCGGTTTTTCCGCGCCTTCCGCCGGAGCATCCGCCTCTTTTTTCTTCTTTTTGCCTAATATCGCCATGCCGCACTCCGCCGTTTATTCGATCGGCGCCACGATAGCGCCAGGAAGCGCGCCGCGCAACATATTCCAAAATTCCAGGATGGATGCGGTCTCGAATGAGTTGGCACGCTTCCTGCATCCATAAGGGCGATATTTCGCAAGCGAGGCACTCATGGATAATGCGGTTTATGTCACCCTTTCCCGGCAACTGGCGCTGGTGCGCGACCTGGACGTGACCGCCAATAACCTCGCCAACGCCAACACCACCGGCTTCAACGCGTCACACATCATGTTTTCGACCTATCTGGCGAAAGATCCCGCCAACGGCCCGCTGGCCATGGCCAATGACGCCAACGAATATCGCGACACCACCAAAGGCGACCTGCAAAGCACCGGCAACCCGCTGGACGTGGCCATCAATGGTCCCGGTTATTTCCAACTCGAAACGCCGCTCGGCCCGCGCTATACGCGCGCCGGAAATTTCCAGGTGGACGGCACCGGCACGCTGGTCAGCGTGGAGGGCTATCCTGTGCTGGACCAGACCGGCCAGCATATCGCCTTCAACCCCGAAGACAGCCGCGTCACCATCGGCACCGCCGGTAATATCACCGTCAACGGCGAGGAGCGCGCCACCATCGCGGTGGTGGATTTCCCCAATCCCCAAATGATGACCCGGCTGGGCAGTCGTCTTTATTCCACCGCGCAGACGCCCGCGCAGGTGCCGGTGCCCGCGGTGGTGCAGGGAGTGCTGGAAGGCGCCAATCTGAAGCCGGTGCTGGAGATCACGCATATCATGGATATCACCCACGCCGTCAGCGATACCGCGCAGATGGTGTCGGCATTGTACGATCTGGAAAGCAAGACGGCCACCACCTGGACACAGCAGGTTTCGTAATGAACATCGCAAAAAAGGATAATACGTTATGATGCGGTCACTGGATATCGCGGCCACCGGCGTGCAGGCGCAACAGCTGTTCGTTGACGTCATCTCGCAGAACCTCTCCAATATCAATACCACCGGCTATAAGCTGCAACGCCCGGAATTTCAGGATCTGCTGTATCAGGACCTGCGCCGCGTCGGCGCCAATTCCAGCGATTCCGGCACCATCGTTCCCACCGGCATCCAGCTGGGGCTGGGGGTGAAGGTGGGCTCCATCTATCGCAACACCAACGCCGGCGCGCTGCAAAATACGCAAGGCACGCTTGATCTGGCCATTCAGGGACGCGGCTATTTCCAGGTGCAGCTGCCCAGCGGCGAGATCGCCTATACGCGCAGTGGCACGTTCCAGCTTTCCGCTACCGGCGAGCTGGTGACCGCCGACGGCTTCGCGCTGCAGCCCACCATCACCATCCCGCAGAACGCCACCGCCATCAGCATCGACAAGTCCGGCGAGGTGTTCGTTACCATCACCGGCCAGGTGGCGCCGCAAAACGTGGGCCAGCTGCAACTGGCGAATTTCCTGAACGAAGGCGGGTTGCAGGCCACCGGCGATAATTTATACCTGCAGACGCCCGCTTCCGGCGCGCCGATCACCGGCATCGCCAACACCGAGGGCTTTGGTGCGATCCTGCAAGGGTTCCTGGAATCCTCCAACGTGGACCCGGTGACCGAAATCACCAATCTGATCCGCGCGCAGCGGGCTTATGAATTCAATACGCAAGTCATCTCCAAATCCGACCAGATGATGCAAACCCTGAACCAAGTCCAATAGAGCCGAGGAGCCGTTATGTATCGTTTTATTCTTGCGTTGACGCTGGCCTTCGGCGCCGTCTTCGGATTAGCCTCCGCCTATGCCGCCGATTCGAGCGTCGCGGCGCCGGTGACGCTCGCCGCGCCTGCCGCCGAAGCCGCCGCCGTCTCTGCGGCCGCCGCGCCCGCGCAGATTCCCGCTGCCTATGCGCTGAGCGCGAAAGACACGGAAGAGGTGGTGGCGGAAGCCTTGGTCAAAGCGGGCGCCGCAGCGCATGTGCAGGCCACCATTCTGGGCGGGCGAGGGCAGAAGCTGTATGAAAGCGCCCGTCCGCTGGCGGCCGAGCTGCGCACGCTCACCTTCGACAAATCGACCATGCGCTGGACGGCGAATTTACTGGTCACTTCCGGCTCCGAGGTGCTGACCGCCATGCCCATCGGCGGGCGGTGGCAGGAAATGGTGTCTCTGCCCGCGCTCAGGCACGCCATGCGCAGCGGCGACGCCATCGGCGAGCAGGACATCTCGATGCAGAACTTTCCGGCAAGCTACAGCCGCCCCGGCGTGATTACCGACGCCGCGGCGCTGGCGGGCAAGACGCCGCGCTCCCTCATCACCGCCGACCGCCCGGTACGCGAAGTGGAAATCTCGCTGCCGGTGCTGGTGAAGCGCAACGCGCTGGTGAGCATGCATTTCCGCGCCGGCAACATCGTGATTACCGCCACCGGGCAGGCGCTGGCGGACGCCGCCAAGGGCGAGGTGATCGAAGTGCGCAACGTGAACAGCAAGTCCGTGGTGCGGGCGGCGGTGCAGGATGCGGAAAACGTGACGGTGACGCCGCCGGGCGAAGGAAAACAGTATGCCGGAAACTAAATCCCTCCGGGTGGCATTCCCCGCCGCCTGGGACGGGGAGGAGCGCAGGCGACGACTAGCGAGCGACGCGAGCGCAGGCTGCGTGCCGCCTGAACGCGAATCCTTCACCGCCTGGGGCGGGGAGGAGCGCAGGCGACGACTAGCGGGCGACGCGAGCGCAGGCTGCGTGCCGCCTGAACGCGAATCCTTCAACGCCTGGGGCGGGGAGGAGTGCAGGCGACGACTAGCGAGCGACGCGAGCGCAGGCTGCGTGCCGCCTGAACGCGAATCCTTCAACGCTAAAGAGCGTTACTGGCGTTTGCCGCTGCTTCTGGGAATCACCCTGCCGGTGCTGCTGCTGGCCTCCGGCTGCGCCAACACCATCGACAAGCTGGAGCAGGTGGGCAAGCCGCCGCCGCACACGGCGGTGGAAGACCCCGTGCGCAAGCCGACCTATGAGCCGCTCTCCTGGCCAATGCCCGCCAGCAAGCCACATGCGGAGCAATACGCCAACTCCCTGTGGCAGCCCGGCAGCCGCGCCTTTTTCCGCGATCAGCGCGCCGCCAGAACCGGCGACATCCTGCGCGTCAACATCAACATCAACGATCAGGCGCAGGTGAATAACCAGACCGAGCGCAAGCGCGACGGCACGCAGACCAGCAAGGCCGCCAATGCGGTGGGCGTGCTGGGCCACCTGTTCGGCGGCATCGGCCATAATACCGCCAATAACAATCCTTTCATAAACACCACCAGCTTTAACGACAACAAGGGCACCGGCACCGTGCAGCGCACCGACAAGATCGTGACGCAGGTGGCGGCGCTGGTGACGCAGGTGCTGCCCAACGGCAACCTGGTGATCGACGGCAAGCAGGAGCTGCTGGTGAATTACGAAATGCGCGAGATTTCCATCAAGGGAGTGATCCGCCCGGAGGATATCCGCGCCGACAACTCGGTGGACTCCACGCAGATCGCCGAAGCGCGCATCACTTATAGCGGCCGCGGCCAGCTGATGGATGTGCAGCAGCCCACCTGGGGCAACCAGGTGCTGGACGTTATCTCGCCGTTCTAGTGTAGTGTATCACGCAAAAGACTGCGAACCGGCGTCATTGCGAGGAGGGCGCAAGTCCGACGAAGCAATCCGGGAAGCATTTGAATGATCCGGATCGCTTCGTCGCTGACGCTCCGCGCGATGACGGAAAACTACTGTAAGCTTTGGGGGATACACTACACTAGAAGGCCGTATGGCTCTGCCGGGAGCTACAGATCTTCCGTTTCGAAGCCGGAGGCGTGCGCGGCGGCGATATTCACGCCGTGGAACGGCGTGAAATGGGGGTCCGCCACCCCTACGGCCGCCACGATGCTGCCCACTGCCTGATAAAGCGCCCGGCCGGGGCCGCGCAGCTCGTCGCCGTGACTGCCGAGAATGGCGTCAAGCGCGCCGTGCGACACGGCGTGCGCGGTGCTTTCGGTGAGCCCGTCGCCGTGCTGTGCATACCACTCCCTGGAACTGTACCAATCCGTCATAATCATCCTCGCCGATTTATTAATATATAGGCGTGCGTGCGGCGCTAAGCAAGGGACATAAGGCGTTTTACCTAATTTACCTGCGCCGCCGGCGGGGCCTGGGGCGTTGGGGGCGGAACGGCGGCCGCCGCGGCCTGATGCTCATGGCTGGCCAGCTTCTCGAACACCCGGTCCAGCATCACCATCATTTGCTGGTCACGCGATGAGGCGCTGCGGCCGCCAAGGATGACGCCCACCAGATGCGTGCCGCCGCGATGCACGGACGTCACCAGATTATAGCCCGAAGCGCCGATGAAGCCGGTTTTGATGCCGTCGGCTCCCGGATAGCGGCCCAGCAGCCGGTTATGGCCGGGGTAGCGGTTGCCGCGGAAGCTGAACTCGCGCAGGGCGAAATATCCGTAATATTCCGGGAAGTCACGCCGCAACGCAATGCCGATGCGGGCCATATCGGCGGCGGTGGTGATCTGGCGGTCGTCCGGCAGACCGTTGGGGTTGAAGAACTGCGTATCGTTCATGCCGAGCTGGCGCGATTTGCGGTTCATCATCTGCGCAAACCCTTCCTCCGAGCCGCCGAGGGCTTCGGCCACCGCCATCGCGATGTCATTGGCCGAGCGCACGATCAGGCATTCAATGGCGATGCGCACGGGGATGCGGTCGCCCGCCGTCAGCCGCATGTTGGTGGGGGCCTGGCCGGCGGCGTTGGCGGAAACCGGCAGCAGCGTTTCCTGCGAGATGCGCCCCTTCTTCAATGCTTCGAACAAGAGGTAAAGCGTCATCATTTTGGTCAGCGACGCGGGGTGCCGGGGCTCATCGGCGTTGACCTGGTAAAGGATGTGGCCGGTATCGGCGTTCACCACGATGGCGGCGAAGCGCGAATCGTCGTCCGCCGAGTAGGCGCGGCGGCGCACCGGCGAAAGCGCGCGCTTATGCGCTTTTCGTTTGTGCGCTTTCTTATGGGCCTTGGCGGGGGCGGAGGCGGCGGAGGCGGCGTTCTGGGCGTATGCGGGCGAGGGCGGCAGCAGGAAGCAGCAACAGCAAAGAAGGCAGATAAGCAAGGACAGCGGCGTACGGCGTGCGTTCATATACTGACAGTAATAAGATAAAAAAACAAAATGCAAGTGAAGCCGTCGATGGAAATTTTTATGCTGCACTGCACGCACCCAATCTTGACATTTCCTGCGTCCGCGCTTATACATCACCCGTATATGTTGCAGCGCAGAAATGCCTCGCACATGTTCGCGCTACCTCATCCATATACAAACCGTGTCATAAGGAGTCTTTATGAGCCAGCCATCCTCTCCGCAAAATAAAAAGCCCTCGGCGACGCAACCGTCTTCGTCATCGTCCAACACCAGCCAGAAGAACAGCGGCCCGAACACTTCCGGCCAGGGCAATCAGGGCGCCAAGATCGGCACCGGCCGCCCGTCCATCAACCCGGTGCAGAACGCAGCCCAAGCCTCCGCCAAGACGGCCTCCGCCGCGGCGTCCACCGCCAGCAAGGTCACGCAGAGCGCCTACACCACGGCTGAAGCCGCCCGCAAGCAGGCGCAGAGCACCGCGTACAATGCCGCCGAATCCACCCGCAAGGCGGCGCAGAACGTGGTGAGCATCGGCGGCAACGCCGTGCGCGACGCGCTTTCCAGCGGCATGCGCGATATGCGCGACACGCAGGACCGCGTGCATGAAATGAGCCGCGAAGGCGTGGAAAATCTTGCCCGCAGCGCCGATGTGGCCACCCGCGTGTTGACGGAGCTTGTCAGCATGGCGCGCGGCAACGTGGACGCTTATATCGAATGCGGCAACGTGACTGCCTCCGCCGTGAAGAACATCAGCGCCGAGCTGGTGGAGTCCTGCAATAAAGCGTTCTCCGATTACGTGGATATCTCCAAGGAGGCGTTTAACTGCCGCACCATCAATGACGTAATGGACCTGAACAACCGGGTGTTCCGCCAAGTGATCGACCGCTTCTTCAGCGACTCCAGCCGCCTGTGCAACATGGCGTTTGAAAGCTGCACCGAAGCCATGGAGCCGATCAATGAGCGCATGGCCGATGCTTCGGACCAGCTGTGCAAGGCACTGGCCGCGTAAGCAGCCCTTTTATACCGGCAATGAAGGGAGCCTGCGGGCTCCCTTTTTTGTCGGCGGCGCGTTCGCACGGTGGCAAACACCGCTCGAAGCCTCGCTATTTATTAACCAATAGCTATTGAATTTTCTCGTTTTAGGCGCTGATGAAAAAAGAAATCCGCGCCCATTGTCATAAAAACTTCATACAATCCGTGCGCAATTCGCTTTAATATATAAATTCGAAGTGCTAATCCTTTCCCACTTCTTAAAAAGCCTTAAGGCTGATATTCGGAAAGGAATGAATAATGTCAGGGAGCGCCACTATGGCATTTGCGCCGGTCAAAAACGACCTTACGGTAGAAGAGCTGGAAAGCCGGTATAACGAAATTACCGTACTGTATGACATGGCCGGCGAGCTGGTGGAAACCGTGGAAAGCGAGTTCGCGCAGGATCCCGAATTGCAATGGTCGGCGGTGGAGCCGCTGATCAACGAGGTGGGAGACGCCACCGATATTCTAACCGAAGAATTTATTTTCATCGCCGAGGGCATCAAGCGCGGCGCGGCCGGCAAGGCCAGCAAATCGCGCATTGAAGGCGCGCTGCGGCGGGTATATGCCGCCATTCATGAATACCGCGAGCGCGTGCGCAACCATACCAAGCAGGCGTTCAACGCCATCGAAAATATCGCCGATCCTATTGTCAGCCGCATCCAACGGCAGGTGGAGCGCGTAGTGGTGCTGTTTCTGGAATTCGTGCAGCTGTCGCTGGCGAGCATCATGAACCATGCCGAGCTGTCGCAGCTTAAGGCGCGGGAAGCCCGAGTGGCGCTGATGATGCACCAGACGGTGCAGCAGCAATAGCCGGAACCGGGTATTGGTAAATAAAAAGGGAGCCTTCCGGCTCCCTTTTTATGTTTAAGGCTTGGCCTCTGTCCGGCTAAGCGGCGGCTTTCTGATGCGCGCGCAGCAGCCTGAGCAGCTTATCCCCCGCCATTTTGTGGTCTGATCCTTCGGCGGCCGCCAGCTCTCCCACCAGGCGCGAGAGCGCCGATTCATAAATCATGCGCTCGCTGTAGGAACGCTCGGCCTGGTCCACGTTGTGGTGCAGGTCGCGCACCACCTCGGCGATGGAGATGACATTGCCGGAATTGATCTTCATCTCATATTCCTGGGCACGGCGGCTCCACATGCCCCGCGACACCTTCGGACGGCTTTTCAGGGTGATAAACACTTTCTGCATTTGCTCCAGGCCGCTGACATGGCGCAGGCCCGCCGCCGCGGCGCGGTTCACCGGCACGCGCAGCGTCATGCGGTCTTTCTCAAAGGAAATCACCAGCATGCGCAGAGAAACCTCACCAATCGCCTGAGATTCCTCGCCGACGATGCGGCCGACGCCATGGGTGGGGTACACCACGTAATGCCCCACGCGGAATTCCTTTCCCGCCGCTTTCTTGGGCGCTTCCTTGGCCTTCGGCGCCTCTTTGCGCGCCGCTTCCTTGCGCACGAGCTCCTTCGGCGCGGGGGCCGCGCGCTGGATTGACGGCTTGCGCGGCGATTCCTTGCGCGCCGGCTTCACGGCCGCGGCGGATTTCCTGGCCAGCGGGGCCTTCGCATTTTTGGCGGGTTTGGGAGCAAGGCTCTTGACCACCTTCAGCACCGGCTTTTTACGCGGCTGAGCCGCGCGCGCGCGCAGGGCTTGTTTGCTGTCCGATTTCCTAAGGGTTGCTGCCTTTGCCATATACCGATGTTCTCCGGTCGTGATGGGTTTGCGAAAAATATTGACTTTCAAGCAGGTTAGGTAAAACGCCTCACCTCTTTTCCAATCGGCGGAATATACCACATATAAAGGGAGAATAAAAGTAATAATTCTAATTGCGCGCGTCTTTCTATACTATAGCGTGATTTATCATGCGATGCAACATTCGGCTCGTGCTGGCATTGGCCGCCGCGCTTTGCTCCTGCAAGGCGGGAGAGGATTATCACCCGCCGACGGCGGCTCTCCCCGGTGGATGGCATGGCATGGCGGGCGCGCCGGAAGCCAGGGCGCAAGACGTATCGGAGGCGCCGGACATTCAGGGGTGGCGCACGTTTAACGACCCGGCGCTGGAGGCGCTGATCGCCGCCGCCCAACGCAATAACCGTGATGTGAAAATCGCCGCCGTCCGGGTGAAGGAGGCGCGGGCCATGCGGGTGGCCGCCGCCGCTCCCCTTTATCCGCAGGTGAATGCAAAAATCGACGGCAGCCGCGGCAACGAGGAGAATTTCTTTAATAACAAGCCATTCAGTCTGTATGAGGCGGCATTCGATGCATCATGGGAAGTGGATCTGTTCGGCGCCACCGCCCGCCGCGCCGAGGCCGCGGAAGCGGACATTGCGGCCAGGGAGGCCGAGGCCCGCAACGCGCTGATCACGCTGCGGGCGGAAGTGGCGCGCGATTATATCGACCTGCGCAAGCTGCAAATGCAATATGCCATCGCCGGCAACGCGGCGGAGGCGGAGGGGAAAACGCGGGGGCTGATCCGTTCCCTTGCCAAATCCGGCTTGGCCACCGGGCTGGATGCCGCCGCCGCCGAGGCGCAATATCAGGCCATCACCTCCCGCATGCCTGCGCTGGCCGCGGCGCTGGAAGCAGACAAGCAGCAGCTGGCGGTGCTGGTGGGGAAGGAGGGGGAAGCGCTGGCGCCGGAGCTGGAGTCGCCCGCGGGCATTCCCGCCGCGCCGGTGTCCGTGGCGGTGGACGCGCCCGCCGCCGTCATCGTCCGCCGCCCGGACGTGGCGCAGGCGGAGCGGCAGCTGGCCTCGGCGGCGGCGCTTAAAGCCGCGGCCATTGCCGATTTTTATCCCCGCATATCGCTGTCCGCCGCATTAGGCTTGCGCTATAGCAGCCTGGCGGGCGGAGGGGCGGACAAGAGCTGGTCCGGCGGCGGCAGCCTGCTCGGACCCATCTTCGACGCAGGCCGCCTGCGCGCCCTGGTGAATGCGGCGGATGCGCGCCAGGAACAGGCGCTGCTCGCCTACGAAAAGACCGTGCTGCAGGCGCAAGGGGAGGTGGAAACCAATCTCTCCGCCTATCTGAATGCCGATGTGCAGGCGCGCGCGCTGGATGCCTCCGAGCGGGCCAATGAGCGCAGCGTATTCCTGGCCACTGCCCGTTATGCCCAGGGACTCAGCAATTACCTTGACGTGCTGACGGCGCAGCAGGCACTGTATTCGTCGCAAACGGCGCTGGCCGAGGCGCAGGCCAATGCCGCCGTCGCCCAGGTGCGGCTATGGAAAAGTTTAGGTTTTTAAAATCCGGTTTTCTGCTATAATTGCTGCATGACCGAACCCGTCTCGCCCGCGCCTCCCCAAGCCCATTCCAAGGGGTTTAATTACTGTTTCTGGGGCAAGCTGCTGGTGGCCATTCCCGCGCTTCCCATTATCGCCGTGCTCGGCGCATCGTTTTTCAACGGGCCGTTGCTGCAATTCATCGGCGGCGGGGCGGCAGTGGGTTTTGCCGTGTGGGCGGCGCTGAAAATTGACCGGCTTCCCTTCCTACAGCGCAAGCTGGGCGAAAAATAACCGGTTCGCGCGGACTTAATCTTCTTCACGGACGTGATGCGCGGAAGAGCGGTTGTCCGCATTGTATTTGCACGCGCGGATGCCTTTGAGCTTTTCGCGCAGCGCTATCCCGGCTACTGTCCGCCATTCCGCTGCAATCGATGCGCGCGTAAACAGCATCTCCGTTTCCTGCAACCGAAGGACTTAATCATAATAGTAATGTACCGCGTAACGGTAGTTACGGAAAGCGTAACTAAGCGACCTTCGCCCTTTTCTTCAATAGCGGCGCGAGGAATTTCCCGGTTATGCTGTCCTTGTTGCGCGCTACTTCCTCCGGCGTGCCGGTGGCCACCACGCGCCCGCCCTTGGCGCCGCCCGCCGGGCCGATGTCGATGATCCAGTCCGCCGTCTTGATAACGTCCAGGTTATGCTCGATCACCAGCACGGTATTGCCGGCGTCCACCAGCGCGTGCAGCACGGTAAGCAGCTTGCCGATGTCGTCCGCGTGCAGGCCGGTGGTGGGCTCGTCAAGGATATAAAGCGTGCGGCCGGTGGCGCGCTTGGAAAGCTCGCGCGCCAGCTTGATGCGCTGCGCCTCGCCGCCGGAAAGCGTGGTGGCGGACTGGCCGATGGTGATGTAACCCAGCCCCACCTCCTGCATGGCGCTGAGCTTCTCGCGGATGGCGGCGTGCGCCGCGAAGAACGCCGCGCCTTCGTCCACCGTCATGCTCAGCACTTCGGCGATGGATTTGTTCTTGTATTTGACTTCCAGGGTTTCGCGGTTATAGCGCGCGCCATGGCAGACGTCGCATTTCACATATACGTCCGGCAGGAAATGCATCTCGATCTTGATCAGCCCGTCGCCCTGGCATGCCTCGCAGCGCCCGCCCTTGACGTTGAAGGAAAAGCGCCCGGGCTGGTAGCCGCGCGCTTTCGATTCCGGCAAGCCCGCGAACCAGTCGCGGATGGGGGAGAACGCGCCGGTGTATGTGGCGGGGTTGCTGCGCGGCGTGCGCCCGATGGGGGATTGGTCGATCTCGATGACCTTGTCGATGAACTCCATCCCGCTGATGGCGTCGTGCGGGGCGGGGGTGACGTGGCTTTCGTGCAGGCGGCGCATGACGGCCTTATATAAGGTTTCGATGACGAGCGTGGATTTGCCGCCACCCGAGACGCCGGTGACGCAGGCGAACACGCCGAGGGGAATCTCGGCGTTGACGGATTTGAGGTTGTTGCCGCGTGCGCCCTTGATGACGATGCGGCGCGTGGCGTGCAAGGGGCGGCGCTTGGCGGGCAGCGGGATGAATTTCTCGCCGCTCAGATATTGCCCCGTGAGGCTGTGCTTGTTCTTCGCCACCGCCGCCGGCGTGCCTTCCGCCACGATGCGGCCGCCGTGGATGCCCGCGCCGGGACCGATATCCACCAGGTGGTCGGCGGCGCGCATGGTTTCCTCGTCATGCTCCACCACGATCACGCTGTTGCCCAGGTCGCGCAGGCGCTTAAGCGTGGCGATCAGGCGCTGGTTGTCGCATTGGTGCAGGCCGATGGAAGGCTCGTCCAGCACGTAAAGCACGCCGGACAGGCCCGAGCCGATCTGCGAAGCCAGCCGGATGCGCTGCGCCTCGCCGCCGGAGAGCGTGCCGGACTCGCGCGCCAGCGACAGGTATTCCAGCCCCACATTCACCAGGAAGCCGAGCCGGTCGCCGATTTCCTTCAGGATTTTCTGCGCAATCTCCTTTTGCTTGGGCGTGAGCCTGGCCGGAAGCGCGTCGAACCATTCGGCGGCCTTGTCAATGCTCATCTGCGTGACCTCGCCGATATGCAGCCCGCCGATTTTCACCGCCAGCGCCTCCGCCTTCAGCCGGTGGCCGCCGCAGGCTTCGCACGGCGCGGAGCTTTGATATTTAGTGAGCTCCTCGCGCATCCACGCGCTTTCGGTTTCGCGGAAGCGCCGCTCCAGGCTGGGCAGCACGCCTTCGAACGGCTTGTTGCTCACCATCTGGCGCGTGCCTTCGGAGTACACGATTTTCACCGCCTCGCTGCCGGAGCCGTGCAGGATCGCCTTGCGCACTTTTTCCGCAAGTTCTTTAAACGGCTTATGCAGGCTGAAGCCGTAATGCTTGGCCAGGCCTTCCAGGGTTTGCGTGTAATAACGGAAATTGGCGGCGGACGCCCACGGCGCGATGGCCTTGTCCGACAGCGCGCGCGACGTGTCCGGCACCACCAGCGAGGCGTCGAAGAAAAGCTGCGTGCCCAGCCCGTCGCATTGCGGGCAGGCGCCGTAAGGGCTGTTGAACGAGAACAATCGCGGTTCGATTTCGGACAGGGTGAAGCCGCTTACCGGACAAGCGAACTTCGAAGACATGACGAAAGTGACGGGTGCCGGGTGACGGGTGACGGACGCGCTTTCTTCACTTGCCACACCGCTCCCGCCACTCGTCACCACCTCCACCTTCACCAGCCCGTCGCTTAAGCCGAGCGCCGTTTCGATGCTGTCGGGCAGGCGGTTGCCCAGGTCCGGGCCCACCACCAGGCGGTCCACCACCACGTCGATGTCGTGCTTCTTGTTTTTGTCCAGCGCGGGCAGGGCATCCAGCTCGTGCAGCGAGCCGTTGATCTGCACGCGCTGAAAGCCCTTGCGCTGCAATTCATGCAGTTGCTTCTTATATTCGCCCTTGTGCCCGCGCACGATGGGAGCCAGCAGGTATAGCTTCGTGCCCTGCGGCAGGCTCAAGACGCGGTCGGCCATCTGGCTCACCGTCTGGCTTTCGATGGGAAGCCCGGTGGCCGGCGAATATGGAATGCCGACGCGCGCATACAGCAGGCGCAGGTAATCATAAATCTCGGTGACGGTGCCGACGGTGGAGCGCGGGTTGTGCGAGGTGGTTTTCTGGTCGATGGCGATGGCGGGCGACAAGCCGCTGATGGATTCCACATCCGGCTTGTCCTTCACGTTCAGGAACTGGCGCGCATAAGCCGACAGGCTCTCTACGTAGCGCCGCTGGCCCTCGGCGTAAATCGTGTCGAAGGCGAGGCTGGACTTGCCGGAGCCGGAAGGGCCGGTGATGACGACCATCTTCCCGCGCGGCAGATCGACGTCGATGTTCTTGAGGTTATGTTCCTTGGCGCCGCGGATGCGGAGGTAATCGTCCATAAGCGTTTGAATAAACCCGTTAATAATAGTTAACTTAAATAAAACTTTTATTCCCTATAATAGAGACTTCTACTCGATTCGTTGCAGTGAGGAGAAGGACTGTTATAGCATAGCCCGGAGGATATTATGGCCGATAATTCCCGTTCTGTCCCTTCGTTAGAGGAAAAGATAATCCAGCAAAAAGTCATTCGCGCCGACCCCCGGAAAGCACAGGCGGTGATGCAGGATCTTATCACAATCTTCAAGGAAGACAAAGATCCCGCTGAGCGGAAGATTCTCAAGGACACCCAGCGGGCATTGGAAGCGTTTACCCGCAATTCGATAGCCAATCAAAAGCTTTTTGCGGCATATATGGACGCCATTCAAAGCC
>JAFATP010000122.1 GCA_019243895.1 Alphaproteobacteria bacterium | reverse complement strand
GGGCGTTCTGATACCCGGTTCCTGATACCGCTTCCGATGCGTATTATCCGCCACCTCGGCAGCATTTCTTCCGCGCAGCAGGCAGTCGTTGCGCTGGGTAATTTCGATGGCGTGCATCTGGGCCACCAGGCGGTGCTGGCCCGGGCGCGTGCCCTGGCGGATGCGGCGAATGCGCCCTTCGCCGTGATGACGTTCCAGCCGCACCCGCGGGCCTGGTTCAACCCGGCGCTGAAGCCGCTGAATATTTACCCGCTGCACCAAAAGCTGCGCCTGCTGGCGGAAGCGGGCGCGGATGTGACGTTCGTGCTGCGCTTCGATGCGCGCCTGAGCGGCATGTCCGCCGAAGCATTTGTGCAGGAAATCCTGCATCGCGCGCTTCGCGTGCGCCATGCGGTGACAGGGGAGCATTTTATGTTCGGGCGCGGGCGCGGCGGCGACGCGGCGTTTCTGAAACGCAGCGCGGAAGCGCTCGGCTTCGCCTATACGCAGGTGGCGGAGGTGGAAGACACTCCGGGCATGGCCGCTTCCTCCAGCCGCATCCGCGCGCTGCTTGGGGAAGGACGCGTTGCGGAAGCTTCCGCGCTGCTCGGGCGGCCTTACGCCATCACCGGGCGCGTGCAGCGGGGGGAAGGGCGCGGACGCCAGCTCGGCGCGCCGACCGCCAATCTCACCCTTGCCTGCATCTTCCGCCCGGCCTTCGGCGTTTATGCCGTGCGGGCGCGCGTGCCGGGCGGGGTATGGATGGACGGCGTGGCCAATTGCGGCGTCCGCCCCACGTTCGGCGGCACGCAGCCGGGGCTGGAAGTGCATTGTTTTGAGGTGCGCGAGGATATGTATGGCCGCAGGCTGGAAGTGCGTCTGCTTCACTACCTGCGGCCGGAGCGCCGCTTCGCCGATGCGCAAGCTCTTGCCGCGCAGATCGCCGCCGATATGATGCAAGCGAAGGCGGCCCTGGCGCAGCGGAAAGAGGAAGCACTATGAGCAATAAGGCATGGGGATGGCTGCTGATGGCGGCCGTGTTCGCGCTGGACCAGGCGTCCAAGGCGTGGCTGATCACCGATGCGCCTCGCGTGTGGAAAATTACGCCGTTCTTTAACGTGGTGATGGTGTGGAATCACGGCATCAGCTTCGGCATGCTGGCATCCCATGACGCGCGCTGGCTGCTGATCGGCGTTAGCCTGGTCGCGGCGGCGGCGCTGCTGGCATGGTTGCAGCGCGGCGTGACGCGCCCCACCGCCTGCGGCATCGGGCTGGTGACGGGCGGTGCGCTCGGCAATGCGCTGGACCGGCTGCGGCTGGGGGCGGTGGCGGATTTTTTCGACCTGCATGCCGCCGGCTGGCACTGGCCCGCCTTCAATGTCGCAGACAGCGCCATCTGCATGGGAGTTGCGCTTTTATGCGCGACAAGTATGCTGCATAAGGATTATAAGGCTTCGACATGAAAAAAACCATTTTATGCGCGCTATGCGCGTTGCTGGCGGCCTGCGATAACAGCAGCGTGCGCAGCACGCTTGGGCTCTCGCGCCGCGCGCCGGACGAGTTCCGCGTGGTATCCCGCCCGCCGCTTTCGGTGCCGCCCGATTTCAACCTTCGCCCGCCCGCCGCGCCGGGGGAAAAGGGACAGGGCCTGGTCACGCCCGCCTCAACCGAAGCCAAGACGCTGGTGATGGGAACCGACGGCACTGCCGGCGCATTGCAGCCGGGAGCTGCGGAAACGGCCGTGCAGCCGGTGACCACGAATGCGCTGGAAAG
This sequence comes from Alphaproteobacteria bacterium, assembly GCA_019243895.1. GTDB lineage: Bacteria > Pseudomonadota > Alphaproteobacteria > Rickettsiales > SXRF01 > JAFATP01. The sequence continues at coordinate 3,019 of JAFATP010000122.1, read as the reverse complement.
CCCCGCCGACGCGCAATTCCTGCATCACGCCGGCGCCGACCGCGCCGATGCGCGCATCCGCGAACAGCTGGCGGCTGAAAAGGAAGCGGCCGCCCCGGAGAACCGTTCCTATCTGGAAAGCTTGCGTCATCCCAGCGGGGAAAATGAGCCGGTGGTGAATGCTGCGCCGGAGGCTGCGCGCATTCAAGAGGACAAGGCCCGCGGCCAACCGGTGACTGCCGGGGATACGCCCACGGTTTCGCCGAAGGATACCGGTCCCTTGGGCAGGCTGCTCGGTTATTAATAGCGGCATGAGGGAAAAGGTGCCGATTGCCGCCACCGTGAGGAAGCCGGAAAATACCAATGCTGAGGAAGAAGCGGCGCTCCATCTGCCCTACCGGCAGGATTTGAGTGCTGCCGGCCTGGATGCCGCGACCTTAGCGGCGCAGGCGGAAATGCTCGCCTCCGTTCTTGATCGCTTGCGCACGGCGCCGCCGGTGCAGGCGGCGGCTATTTTTGCCACGGTGCAGGAAGACGGCCTGGCGGACCTTGTGAAAAGGGCGGAGCAGTGGCGCGCGGAATATAAGCATCTGGTGGTGATCGGCGCCGGGGGCTCCGGCTTAAGCGCCCAGGCGCTTTCACTGCTGAAACCGGTTTCCCGCCGGAGCGGGGATTCGCGGCTGTTGCACGTGCTGGATAATCTGGATCCTCCTCTTCTGGAGGCGCTGGTGCATGAACTGCCTCTGCACGATACCTGTTTTCTGGCGGTCAGCAAATCGGGCCGTACGGTGGAAACCTATGCTCAGACACTACTTCTCCTTGCCCAGCTCAAACAGCAGGGGGTGCAGGACATTCACCGCCGCTTCCTCGCCATCACCGCCCCGGGGGATAATCCCTTGCGTGCGCTGGCTGACGCACATGGCGTGGAAGTGATGGCGCATGATCCGGATCTTGGCGGGCGGTTTTCCATTCTTTCTGCGGCAGGCGTAATTCCCGCGGCCTTTATGGGGATCGATGCGCGCCGCCTGCGCGCAGGCGCTGCCGCGGCGCTGCGGGCGAACCTCGCCTCCTGCCAGGCGCCGGCGGCGCTTGGCGCCATCGTGCAGGTGGCGCATATGCGCCAGGGCCGCAATATTTCGGTATTGCTCTCCTACAGCGCGCAGCTATGGGGGCTCGCCCTGTGGTGGCGACAAAGCTGGGCGGAGAGCCTGGGCAAGAATGGCCAGGGTTCCACGCCGCTAGCGGCGCTCGGCCCCGTGGACCAGCACAGCCAATTGCAATTATGGCTGGACGGCCCGGAAGGCAAGTTTTACACCGTGCTTTCCGCGGCGAGCCCGGCAGGGGCGATTTACCCGGAAATACCCCTGCCGGAGGTGCACGCGCCCTTCGCCCATTTAAGCGGGCGGCATTTGAGCGATATCGTGGAAGCGCAGCGCCGCGCCACCGAAGAAACCCTGGCACGCTACGGCCGCCCGCTGCGCCGCATGCATGTGCCGCGGCTGGATGAATATGCGCTGGGCGCGCTGATCATGCATTTCACGCTGGAAATCCTGCTGAGCGCGGCACTTTTGGGCGTTAATCCTTTCGATCAGCCGGCGGTGGAGGAAAGCAAGCGCCTGGCGCATGCGTATTTGACCGGAAAAATATAGCTTAGGCGATGAAGCCTTCGCGTGGCGAGCTTGCGGCGGCGCACGCGCGTTTCGGCATGCGCCCGGCGAGATAGGCCAGCCGCCCCGCCTCCACCGCCGCCTTCATGGCGCGCGCCATCACCACCGGGTCGGCGGCATCGCTGAGCGCGGCGTTCATCAGCACGCCGGAACAGCCAAGCTCCATGGCCATCGCCGCGTCCGACGCCGTGCCCACGCCCGCATCCACCAGCACCGGCACGCCTGCCTGCTCCACAATCAAGCGGATGTTCAGCGGGTTCTGGATGCCCAGCCCGGAACCGATCGGCGCGCCCAGCGGCATGATGGCGGCGCATCCCGCCTGTTCCAGCTTGGCGGCGGTCACCGGATCATCGTTGGTGTAGGCCATCACCGTGAACCCTTCGCTCACCAGGATGCGGGCGGCCTTCACGGTTTCTTCCGCATCGGGATATAGCGTCCGCGCATCGCCGATCACTTCCAGCTTCACCATGTCCCAGCCGCCCAGCTCGCGCGCCAACCGCAAATAGCGCAGCGCTTCTTCGGCGGTATGGCATCCGGCGGAATTCGGCAGGTAAGTATACCTCTGCGGCGGCAGGATTTCCTGCAGCGGCGCTTCGCTTTCCGGGCTTAGATTTACCCGCCGCACCGCCACCGTTATGATCTCCGCGCCGCTGGCGTGCACCGCGTCGCGCAGCAGCGCAGGCGATTTAAAGCGGCCGGTGCCGACCAGCAGCCGCGAGGTAAAGCGCCGCCCGGCAATGACCAAGGGATCGCTGTTCATGGGGACTTCGGCAATTTTCATCCGCCGCCGATAAACCGCACGATCTCGATGCGGTCGCCCTCGGTAAGCGCCTCGCTGCCGTGGCGGGAGCGCGGCACCAGCGCGCCGTTGCGTTCCACCGCCACCAGCGCCGGGTTCAATTCAAGCGCTGCCATCAGTTCCGCCACGTTCCCGGCATTTTCCAGTTGCCGCGCCTGACCATTGATGACAAGCTGCATGCCGCGCCCCTTAACGTTACTTTCAGTATTTTATCCAAAACCCTATATATGGCTGCTCCCGTCCTTATCGTCAACGGCCCAAACCTGAACATGCTGGGAAGCCGCGAGCCGGAGGTGTATGGCAGCGAAACGCTGGAAAGCATTGAGCGGCGCTGCCGCGCGCACGCCGGCACCCTGGGGATGGAAGTGGAATTCTTCCAGAGCAACGAGGAAGGTGCGCTGGTTTCGCGCCTGCAGCAGGCAGACGGCGCTTCCGGCGTGATTATCAATGCCGGGGCCTACACGCATAGCTCGGTGGCGCTGCTGGACGCGCTGTCCATGCTGCGCTGCCCGGTGGTGGAGGTGCATCTGTCCAATATTTTCCGCCGCGAGGCGTTTCGCCACTATTCCTATAT
>JAFATP010000227.1 GCA_019243895.1 Alphaproteobacteria bacterium | reverse complement strand
GGCTGAATTGATGGACGCCGCCTCCGGCCGCGGCGTCGCCGTCACCAAGCGCGAAAACACGCATAAGATGGCGGAGGCGAATAAAGCCTTCAGCCATTACCGGTGGTAATCATGCCGCGTCAAACCCCTATCTCCCGTTATCGTAACATTGGCATCTGCGCGCATATCGACGCGGGCAAAACCACGACCACCGAGCGCATCCTGTATTACACCGGCAAGTCGCATAAGATCGGCGAAGTGCATGAAGGCGCCGCCACCATGGACTGGATGGAGCAGGAGCAGGAGCGCGGCATCACCATCACGTCGGCTGCCACCACCTGCTACTGGAAAGAGCCGGACACCGGCGAAACCTGCCGCATCAACATCATCGACACCCCCGGCCACGTGGATTTCACCATTGAGGTGGAGCGCTCCATGCGCGTGCTGGACGGCGCGGTGGCGGTGTTCGATTCGGTGGCGGGGGTGGAGCCGCAATCCGAGACCGTATGGCGCCAGGCCGATAAATACAATGTTCCGCGCATCTGCTTCGTCAACAAGATGGATCGCGTCGGCGCCAACTTCCAGCGCACCGTGGACATGATGATCGACCGGCTCGGCACCCGCCCGTTAGTCATTCAACTGCCTATCGGTTCAGAAGACAAATACCAGGGTGTGGTGGATTTGCTCAAGATGAAGGCCGTCGTCTGGAAGGATGAGTCCCTGGGCGCGAAATATGAGGAAATGGAAATCCCTGCCGAGCTGCAGGCGCAGGCCAAAGCCGCGCGTGATGCGATGATCGAGATGGCGGTGGAAATGGACGATGGCCTGATGGAGAAATACCTTGATGGCGTAGAGCCTTCGATAGCTGAATTAAAGCAATGCATTAGGAAAGGGACTGTCGCCTTCACGTTCGTGCCGGTGCTGAACGGTGCGGCCTTCAAAAACAAGGGGGTGCAACCGCTTCTTGATGCGGTGGTTGATTTTCTGCCCAGCCCCATCGACATTCCGCCGGTCAAAGGCATCAAAGCGGGAACGGAGGAAGAAGTCACGCGAAAAGCGGATGATAACGAGCCTTTCTCAGGTCTTGCATTCAAAATCATGACCGATCCTTTTGTCGGATCGCTTACTTTCGTGCGGATTTATTCCGGCAAGCTGGAAAGCGGCTCTTACGTGCAGAACACGGTGAAGGAAAACCGCGAGCGCGTGGGCCGTATGCTGCTGATGCATGCCAATAACCGCGAAGACGTGAAAGAAGCCTATGCGGGCGACATCGTGGCCCTGGCGGGGCTTAAGAACAGCACTACCGGCGACACGCTATGTGATGTCAACAGCCAGGTGATCCTGGAGCGCATGGAATTTCCAGAGCCGGTGATCGAGGTGGCGGTGGAGCCGAAAACGCAGGCGGACCAGGAAAAAATGGGCCAGGCGCTGTCGCGCCTCGCCTCCGAGGACCCTTCGCTCCGCCTCTCCACCAATGAGGAGACCGGCCAGACCATTCTTAAAGGCATGGGCGAGCTGCATCTGGAGATCATCATTGACCGCATGCGCCGTGAATTCAAAGTGGAAGCCAATGTAGGCGCGCCGCAGGTGGCGTACCGCGAAACCATCACCAAGCCCACCAAGATCGATTACACACATAAAAAGCAAACCGGCGGCTCCGGCCAGTTTGCGCGCATCACGCTGGAATTCGAGCCGCTGCCGCCGGGTTCCGGCTTCGTGTTCGAATCCAAGGTGGTGGGCGGCTCCGTGCCGCGGGAATTCGTGCCGGGCGTGGAGAAGGGCCTGGAGGCGTCATTGAGCAACGGTGTGGTGGCGGGGTATCCCACCATCGATTTCAAGGCGGCGCTCACCGACGGCGCCTATCACGATGTGGACTCCTCCGTGCTGGCGTTCGAAATCGCCGCCCGCGCGGCGTTCCGTGAGGGCATGCCCAAGGCCTCGCCGGTGCTGCTGGAGCCGATCATGAAGGTGGAGGTGGTGACGCCGGAGGATTACATGGGCGATGTCATCGGCGACCTTTCCTCGCGCCGCGGCCAGGTGACCGGCATGGATTCGCGCGGCAACGCCCGCGTGGTGGACGCCATGGTGCCGCTGGCCAGCATGTTCGGATATGTGAACACCTTGCGCTCCATGAGCCAGGGGCGCGCGCAATACAGCATGGAATTCCATCATTATGAGCCGGTGCCGGCCAACGTGGCGGAAGAAATTAAGAAGAAAGTTGCATAGGAAACAGTATGAAATTGGACGAACGCCATGTAGACATTATTAGAGCCGCGCTTAAAGAAATTCAGGTAGACCCTGAGGTGCAGGACGCCTGGCAGCACGCTCTGGCAGAGAAGAATCGGCATAATCCGCCGGCGCGGCTCGGCCTTACGGCAGAGCAGGAAAGGCAATTGATTGCGAATATCGGCAAGCACTACGCCAACGCGGGTGAAGAAGTATCCGTTAAGGAAATAGCGGAGGCATTGCAATCCGCCGGTATTCTGGCGCACGGTCG
>JAFATP010000117.1 GCA_019243895.1 Alphaproteobacteria bacterium | reverse complement strand
CGCTGCCGTGCGGCCCCGTGCAGAGCGTGACTTCCGTTATCAGCTATGACCGGCTGAATAACGCCACCGTCATCGATCCGGGTCTATATTGGCTTGACGCCGCGCAGGACGCGCTGCGTTTTTACATGCCGGTGCCACGCGCGCATCGCGTGGAGATCGTGTACATCGCCGGATACGGCGCGGATTATACCGCCGTGCCGGAACCGGTCCGCCAGGGCATGCTCACGCACGTCGCCTCGCTGTATGAGCATCGCGGCGACGCCGACATGCCGATGCCGGCGCAGGCCATTGCGCTCTATGCCCCCTTCCGCGAAGCGCGGCTGTAATTCACTGATCCCGGTAGGTACTCAATGACCACGCAATCTTCCGCCGGCAGCGACATGCGCCATCGCATCACGCTGCAGCAGCCCTTGCTCACCCCGGACGGCGCGGGCGGTTATGCGCGCACGTGGCAGGACGTAGCGGATATGTGGGCGGCGATTGCGCCGCTGGCGCCCAACCGTCCCGGCCTTCACCGCGAGACGCTGGTGGACATGCATGTACAGTCGCACGCGCTGTATCGCTTCACGCTGCGTTATTACCCCGGCATTACCGCCGCCATGCGCGTGCTTTACGGCGCGCGGCTGTTTAACATCCGCGCCGTCATCGATCCGGACGAAACCAAAACCACGCTGCAATTGCTGGCGGAAGAGGGCGTGGCGACATGATCGCATTCCTTGAACTCTAATCTTTGCCGCCTGATTCCCTCATTTAAGGTAATTCTATGCCCGCGTTTAGCGAGTTGCCGCTGCAACAGGCGGTGTTCCAGACTTTAAGCAATGACGCCACGCTCTCCGGCATGGTCAGCGGCGTTTACGATTTCGTGCCGCAGGCCGTTTCCTATCCGTATGTGACGCTGGGGGAGGCGGCAGCGCACGACTGGTCCACCGGTACCCTCGCCGGGGTGGATTATCTGCTCGCCTTCCATGTCTATAGCCGCTCCGGCGGGCGCACGGAAGCGCTGAACATCATGGCGCGGCTGTATGTGCTGCTGCATCAGGCGTCGCTGGCGGTGTCGGGACAGAGCCTCATTGCCCTGCGCTTCGCCGGCAGCCGCATCCAGCTTCAGCCGGACGGCGCGACCTATCAGGGCGTGATCCAGTTTCATGCGCTGGTGGAATCCGGCAGCTAAAGGAGAAAGATATGCCATCGCAACCGGGCGCGAAATTATTGCTGCAGGCGGGAGACGGCGCCACGCCTGAACATTTTACCACCCTGGGCGGCGTGATGCTGACGCATCTGGCGCTGTCCAACCACGTGCTGGCGGACGATACGCTGCAAAGCGGGGTCTGGCGGAGCGTGGCCGGCGCCACCGGCCCGCGCGCCGTCAGCATCAGCGCCGAAGGCCGCTTCACCGATTCGGCGGCGGAGCGCGCCGCGCGCGCGCAGGCGTTTGCCGGCAGCGTGAATAATTACCGCGTGGCTTTCCCCAACGGCGATACGCTCACCGGGCCTTTCGTGGTGGCGGCTTATGGCCGCGCCGCCGCCGTGGAGGGCGTGGAAACCTACGTGCTGACGCTGGAAAGCGCCGGCGCGGTTACGTATGTCACGGCTTGAGCGGATCCTGCTGCGTGCGGAGGTAATCCACATAGCGGCGGAAGCGGTCCTGCCCCGCCTTGGCTTCCGTGGTGTCGCAGACGCTTTTGGCATAAACCTCGTCATAGGTGCCGCGCGCCGCCGTCAGGATATCATAGGAAAGCCGGCCGGGCCCGTTCAGCGAGGCAAGCTCCTTAAGCAGGGCGGTGGACAGTATCTGGTAATCCTCCGTGGCCGCCAGTCCGCAATGTGCGAGAAACAGATATTGCACGAATAATTCTTCATACCGCCGCTTCAGGGAGTCCAGATCGCCCTGGTTGCCGCCCGCGGAAGGCGCGAACAGCGCATAAACCTGCGCCTCCCGCTGCAGCGTGGCGGAGGAGGGCAGCGCCACTCCGCCCGGTGGCGCCAGCGGGGCGTTATCCAGGCGCACCAGCTCTCCTTGCAGCCCCGGCGGCGGATAGGAGGATGCGACGCCCAGAGGCGCTTGTTCCGCCGCCACGGGCGGCGCAGGGCGATTCAGTTTCCAGTCATAAAGCCCGGCGATGAAGGCGCAGCCGCCCAGCGTCAGCAGGAATTGAAAGCTGCGCCATCGCGCCTGTCCCAGCAAGCGCCTGCCGAGAGGCGGCGGCACCGGCGCCTGGGCCAGCAGGCGGGCCAGCGTGCGGTTTTCTTGAATCTGCCAGGCCAGGCATAACAGCCACAACACGCCAAGCGAAATAAAAAGCGCGGCACGGGCCATGGAGAATACCTCTTACATTGATCGCAATAAAGCTAGGGCGTAACCGCCTGAAGGCAGTCAATCACTCCGGTTTCATGAGAGGCGATAGTCAGCGGCCATGGCCGGTCATAGGAAAAACAGCGGTATTCGATGGAAATTTCCTTCTCGATGCAATCCGGCGCTGGGTCGCTGCCGAATGTCTGGGGCGAGTTATGGATGGAGCATTGCGGCTTCAGGTTGCATAGTGCCGAAACGACTTCCAATATATTGTTTTCGCGGACGGAAGGAGGGTTGCCGCGGCCTTCCATAAAGCCACTCACCCCCTCGGAATGGCTATCACGGGTGCCCGCCGGGCAGTTAAGCCCCCAGCTGGCCCGCACGATCTCGATGGCCCGCCCGCTTTCCATCAGCGCCCGGGCTGCCCGCCTGGCGCTGATGGTCTGCATTGTTTCCCACCCGATGAAAACGGAAACGATGATTAGAGCAACGATAATTAGATGCGTGCGAAGAGTCACCGGGGCCTCAAAAAAACAGGAATAAGTTAAGATTGCACGTATGTTTATCCCATAACCTTAAAAAAAACAATAATTCCTTGCGTGAGGAAAAGCTTTGTTTGGCGGGCGCATTCCCGCCCCGTCATTAAAATGTCACAAAATTCCGCTAGGTTAGCCCGGGCGGCTAAGGTAGGATTATAGTGACCGGGAGTAGGTTTTTCCCCGGCACGGCATTGATATAAAGGAAAGCGTAAGGAACGGGCGTGGCATACGAAGGATCCGACGAGGATGGTGAGAATTTCGGCAGGCCGCCCGCGCGCGCCTCCGAAATCTCCGGCTTTGCCGGTTCGGAAAAGAAGAAAGCCGTAGGGCTGGGCGCCGCCGCCGGCACGTTCTGGGATACCTTCCTGGCGGACATCCACGCCTATGTAAAGAAATACACCGAACCCACGGTCAAGCGCATTGCCACTGAGCTGGAGCGCCGCGGCATCGCCAAGGCGCTGCCTGCTGAAAAAGCGCTCACTACAACGGTAATGCTCAGCACGCTTTTCGCCAAGCAGCTGGGGCAAACCGGGGTGGCGCTGAAATCGGCGCTGGACAGCACGCGGAAGCTGCATGCGATCACGGCCCCCATCGCCGAGGCCAACGGCGAGAACTCCATCTTGAGCTTCTTCGCGCCCAGCTCCAACGAGGTATTCGCCGCGGCGCAGAAAAAAATCGCCACGCGCTTCTTCATGGACATCAAGCACATGGGCGTTGGCGCGGTGGTGCCGCTGCTGAATATGGGCTTCGTCATGCAGGAAAACAGCGCGAAGCTGGCGGAGATAGAAAAGAAAGAGACATTCAAGAACCTGGAAAAAATGAGCCCCGAAGCGCAGGCCGCTTTCTGGGAGAAAGAGCTGGGGGTTGTCACGCACGGCGCCAGCGGGCAGGATTATTTAAATGCGGTGCTGAAGCATCAGCAGGAACGCTATACGGAAAAATTCAAGACGTTCGAGAAGGAAAACAAGAGCAAGCTGGAAAAACAGCTGAAGGACAAGATCGGCGCTAACCTCCTTGGAAAGAGCGGGGAGGCTAATGGCCCGAAGGACTGGCATATCGCCGAGCGCGAGCGCTATGGCCTGGGGCGTTTCAATGTCAGTCCGTCCAGCCGGTATGGCAGCCGGAGCGCCGCTGACCTGTCGAATGACCGGCGAGCCTGGAGTAAGGCGGTTGACGAAGCGGTGGAAAAGGCGGTCAAGGCCGAATTCGTCAGGCAGGAGGGCGCCTTTGACCAGACCTGGGCGCGCTATGCCGATTTCGGCGAGGAATCGCGCGGTTACGGCGGGCGCGACAGGGAGCGCGACAAAACCATCAAGGAGCAGGTTACCGAGCGTTTCAATAAATATTGGGACGAAATGAAGGGCGTCGGAGGCGCCAAGGCCAAAACCGCCAAGGAAGAGGAAGCGGCCCAGAAGGCGATGGCTCAGCGCCTGGCTTCCGGCGGCGCGTCCATCGCCAGCCAGTATATCGATCACCTGCTTTTCGGCCAGGACGGGGTCGAGCATGATTATGCGCCGGGCGCGCTGGATTACATCCTGCACCTGCGCGCGGTGTGCGACCAGTTCAAGAACGACGAATTTCCCAAAACCGTCCCGGCGCTCACCGAGGGCAAAACCACTATCGGCGGCGGCTCGCTGTCGCGCTATCTGGTGGACATGGTGCAGGCGCATATGCGGGGCAACGGCAAGCCAAAGATTCATGAGAGCTATTACCAGCATCTGGAGACCGAAGGCTTTGACGATAAAAAATTGCTGAACGCGCCGCGCGAGGAGCTGTCGGAGTTCGAGGTGATCATCGCCGAGCTGGTCAAGCACATCACCAAGGAGCGGGATATGGATCCGGCGGCCCTGGCCGATATCCTGGGCGACACGCAGCATGGCCGCAAGCTGATCCGCGGTAATGACGATTTCGGCCCGGCGGGATTCTCAGGAAGCACCGAGGAGCGCAAGGCGGCCATTGTCTCCGCTATCGATTCGCTGGCGCGGCACGTGAAGCAGCACGTGGAGCTGACTAATGCCGAGAAGAGCGAGAAAAAGGGCGAGCTGGCGCTGGATATCGAAAAGCTGAAAAAAGCCTTCGCGCCCGATGGCGACCGCCAGCGGCAGGCCTTTCTGCTTAGCTGCATCGAGCGGTTTCTGCCCGAGGAAAAAGATATCTGCGAATTGACCGGGATGAAGCCCGAGCAATGCAAGGCGCTGCATGAGGCGGGCGATAGCGCCAGGGAAAGCGGGTTTTTCGGCGCGGCGTCGCAAGTGGCTTCCGACTGGCTGAATGAGGGTGAGGAGGCCTGGCAGAAAGTGCATAAGCTGCGCCTGCTGGCGGTGCGCGAAAAGTCTGCGCTGAAGCACGTGGAAAAGGAAGCGCGGGAGGGCAACGATGTGGTGGTTGCCTCCAGCAGCGCCGATTTCAAGGCCGCTTCCGCCGTGATGGCGGCGGTGGCCCTGGTGGATGACGGCTGGAGCGCCATTGCCAGGCGCTATGGAGAGATGATGGTGG
>JAFATP010000137.1 GCA_019243895.1 Alphaproteobacteria bacterium | reverse complement strand
GCGCTTCAATGGAGGCACGCACCAAGAGTTGCTAACCCAGCTTAAATACTGGTATAAACACACCAAGCACTAGCACTTAGCTACTTCAGCCCCTTTTTGAATTCAAATGTCGCTTTGTCCGGCGGCTGATCCGATACGCCTACTTCCGTAATGTTAAATGTGTCGTCTTTGACAATGCCTTTCAGGCGATAAGTCTTTCCATTCCGCGCTACATCTATATAGCCTTTGGTAACGTAAGTATGCTCCCCTCCGCGACCATCATCGACTTTGACTTCATCGGCAGGAGTGAGCGGTTTTATGTCTTTGCTTATTCCCTCGGATTTATTCGAACCGCCATTGAATACATTTGACACCGCTTCAATCGGATTGCCGCCTCCTGATACAATCCAGGTTACCACGCCAGCCACAGCTGCCAGGCCAAGGGGAGCAAGCCATGACATAATACCGCCGCTTCCCCCCAAAAGCATTGCACCGCCTATGCCGCCACCTAGGACGGCAAGAATAGACCACAACAATGAACCGCTTTTCTGTTGGTCTGGATCAGCCATTCCCCACCCTTCTGTCGAAAAAGAATTAGTCTACCGATGTTAATGATAGTTTAACATTATTCTTTGCTACTGTTTTGGAAGCTTGCATGACATTGTAATTTTAAAATATAACAATATTGTTACAACCGGGGCGTGGGCGAAATTCCGCTTCGGCATCAAGCACTTGCGAAAAACCGGAGCGATGTTCCACACAAGCGGCACCGCCGCATAAAATGCCTAAAATGCCTGAGCGCGCCCTCAGGCCAAATAGTCGATTTCGACCTTGCCGTAGGGCAGCGTCATATCCGCGATAAAATGGCTGCCGCCGATGATGCGCCTGACCGGCAGATCCGCCACCGGCGCATTGACGTGCGGGATGAGGTGCAATTTGGCGGGACCGGCCCACGCGCCCTTAAGATCGATATCGGTCATATGGTAGGAAACCAGTTGCGCAATGGCCGGCGTACCATCGACATGCGGAATGAATTTGAGGTTAAGCTGCTTGCGGCCCAGATTCTCCTTTACCTTGTCCGGATTGCAGTGATGCAATAGCTCCTTGTCATAGAGCATGTTTTCATGCTTGTAGCCCATTGTGCCCAGGGCCACCAGCTGCCCGGCATATTTCAGCGTGCCGGTCAGTGTATCATGGACTATTTCCAGTTTGGGATTGCCGTATTTCTTGGGAAAGCCCCACACTTCGCGCCCGCCTGAAATGGGCGGCTCGTCATCCAGATACATCTGCGCGATGAATCCGACCTTTTCGCCGTTGAGTAAACAGGGAATGGTAACGCCGCTTTCCGAATATGCGCCGAAGCCGGAGCTGTCGGGCATCTTCATGAATTCATATGCCACCGTGTTGCCGGGCGCAGGCTCCAGCGGCTCCGGCAGCGCGGCGCGGATGGCATCGGGATCGGATTCGTAGGTGATGATAAGGTATTCGCGGTTAATGAAACGGTATGGGCCCTTGGGATAGCTGGGGCCGGCGGCAGGCATCGAAGGGAGTTGCAGGATCTGATCGCGGTTCATTCGGCCATCCATCCGTTGTTGGTAACAAGCATAACAGTTCTTCTCAGTGGGGTATAAAGGTTTTTGTATCAAGAACGCATAAGAAATGTCTGCGGCGACGCGCGCCCCCGCTGCTATTCTCACAGCATATTCCGTGGCATGAAGGTTGCATGATGTAAGAGTAATTCATTCACTTTTCGGGCAATGCCCGAGCTATCGGAGCGTTTATGAGCCTATCCGGCATTACGTCAGTTCTCGCGGGTTCTTATCAGGCGCAGGCCCAGCCAGGCCAAGGCGGCCAATCCGCCCCCGGCCCGGCGTCATTCGAACAAGCCTTGAACCAGACGGCCACCGACCCCCTGCAAACGCAAAAGGCGGGCCATCACCACCACCATCATCATGCGGCATCCGGCAGCGGCGCGTCCGCCTCTTCCAGCGGCAGTGCTTCCGCCAGCAGCGCCAGCGCCACCCCCGACGACGGCGATTCCTTGGACGACCAGATACTTGCCATGCTGACCAACATCGAAAACACCCTGACCGGCATCGGAGGAAGCACCGGAAGCACCGGAAGCACCGGAAGTACCGGAAGCACGGCTACTGCCACCGGCAATTCAACCGCAATTTCGCACGTTAATATCCTGGCGTAACCGTAACTCGGCAATTATGACCACAACCACCATCAACCCGGCACTTTATTCCGGCCAATATTACCAATTGTCCGGCCAGCCCACGGGAGCGGGAGACGATGCTGCAACCGGCGCGCAGAGCCTCGGCGACAGCCTGCTCCAAGCATTGAATGCCACTCCGGGCTCTGCCACGGATATGTCGTCATTTGCCGGCGACCTTGTCGATTTGAGTCCGCAGGCGCAGAGCATCCTCGGGCTTGGCGGCGCGCACGGTGCGTCGGCCAGCGGCAGCGCCGCCGGAACCGGCTTCGTGCTCAGCACCCAGCAACAGCAGCAGATCAGCGCCATCCTCGCCAAATATAAAGACGCGCCGATGACGCAAGACACCTATAACCAGATCCAGAATGATTTGAAAGCGGCGGGGCTATCGCCGGATCAGCTTGCGCTGCAGAACCAGATGCGCAGCTTCAATCCCACCCAGACCTTAATGAATGCGCTGGACGGCATCGGCGACAGCTCAGACAGTATCAACGCCGGCGACAATTCCACCGGGCAGGCCAATGCCGCCCGCTACATGCAGCAGATCATCCGCCAGTGGCAAAGCATCTCTACCACGAACGGCTCCGGCGCAAGCGCTGCCGCGCCGACATCGCTTATCGCATAAGGAGGCGTTTCGCGCACCGCGTGCTCATCCTTTTTTCTTTGAATCGCCCGTTTCCGGCTCTAAAGTGGGGAAATGCAACCACGGGAGGAAACGATGAAAACGCTCTACACCGCGCATGCCACGGCCACCGGCGGACGCGAAGGCCGCGCCGAAACCAATGATGGACAGCTCTCCGTTACGCTGTCCAGGCCCGGCGGCAATAAGCCCGGCACGAACCCCGAGCAGCTTTTCGCCTGCGGCTATGCGGCGTGCTTCGGCGGCGCGCTGGACTTCATCGCCAAGCAGCAGCATGTGAAGCTCAACGAGGTAAAGGTGGCGTCTGAAGTGGCGCTGAACCAGGACGACGGAGGGTTTTTCATCAGCGCGGTACTGAACGTATCGTTGCCGGGGCTGGACCGCGCGGGCGCGGAGAAACTGGTGCGCGCGGCGCATCAGATGTGTCCTTATTCCAAAGCCACACGCAATAACATCAAAGTGGAGCTGAAAGTGAATGACCAGCCGCTGGCCCTGGCGGCATAGTCCTGCACGTTCGGATTCGATTATTTTACCGCTTCCAGCACCCGCTGCGAAACGCGCGTGACGTTTTCATCGCTCTGGCCGGCGGTATGAACATGATCAAAATC
>JAFATP010000132.1 GCA_019243895.1 Alphaproteobacteria bacterium | reverse complement strand
GACCAGGTATTGCCCGCCGCCGATCTTCGCCAGCGCTTCGTCCTGCTCGAAATAATGCTTGAGGGTGACCGGGTTGGCGATCAGCCCGCGCTCATGGAATTTCAAAATGGCCTCGAACAGGCGCTGATGCACCGGCTCGTAAAAATGGTCGGGCTTGAGATGGTCGCCGACGCGTGACAACGCGTCGTTATTGACCAGCAGCGCGCCGAGCAGGGCCTGCTCCGCATCGATATTGGCGGGCGCCTGGCGGTAAATGAGGTCGGGTTTTTCAGCGAGAAGCGCCGGCATGATCCAGAGAAGCGGTGGGGGTGAGCATTAATGCACCCTGCAACCATCCACCATCCGCCACCCTTGCGTCAAGCGGCTTCGACAATCTCGTTGCGAACGACGCTGACCTGAACGATGGCGGTGACGTCCGCGTGCAGGTTCAGCTTCACCGGGTAGGTGCCGGTGGTTTTGATGCTGCCGGAGATGACGATCTGGCTTTTCGGCACGTCGAAGCCCTGTTCCTTCAGGCCCTCGGAGATGTCGCGCACCGTCACGGAGCCGAACAGCTTGCCTTCCTCGCTGGCCTGGCGCACCAGCGTCACCGTCACGCCTTCCAGCGCCGCTACTTTCTTTTCGGCCTCGCCGCGGCTGGCGGCGTTCTGCGCTTCGATCTCCCCGCGCTTGGCTTCAAACAGGGCCTTGTTGGATTCCGTGGCGCGCAGCGCCTTTTTCTGCGGCAGCAGGAAGTTGCGGGCAAAGCCGTCTTTCACTTTCACCGTGTCGCCCATGCCGCCCAAGCGGTGAATCCGCTCCAATAAAATCACTTCCATAACGCTCTCCTTGTGCCCTTGATCTAGGGCGATGAATGCCGGGTCAATGCTTTTAGCTGCTGAAAGACGCCGATGCAAGCCAAAACAAGGGCGGGCCAGCCCTGGCTCAGCGTGAAAAAATAGAGCAGGAAAAGCACGATCCCGCGGTGCGGCCAGGCGTGCACGCGCTGGTGCACCTCGCTTACGCCCAGCAGGAAATAGGGAAAAAGCAAAATAATGAACAGCACCTTGGCGCCAAAGGCGAGGTTGGCGTCCGTAACAAAGCTGCCCCCGGCGCAGACGAACAGCACCCCCAGCAGCCCCAGCGGCAGGGTGAAAGGCCGCAGGCCCAGATTCACCGGCGCCGTCACTGGCTCGCGGAGGCGCACCAGCCAGAGCGCCAGCACCGCATGCACGTATACCAGCAGCATCCACCACCAGGCGCTTGCCCCGACCACCAGGAAAGCCCAATGCCCCGCCAGCTGATCCACCGCCGCCTGGACGGCGGGATCGGCCTGGGTGAAGCCTTGCCGCAAGGCTTCCGCCACAACGGGTTCGATGCCGCCCCGCGAGACCATGTGCCCCACGAAACCGGCATTGGCCAGCGCGGTGTAGAAGGCCAGGTCCGTCAGCAGCGTTCCGGCCGGCACGCCGGCAAGGGCGCCGGGCGCCAGCAGCAAGGCGGGCAGGCCGATGAATCCGAGATAAAAGAGCAAGCCCTGGCCCTGCGCCAGCATCAGCGCCAGCGCGGCGGCGGCGAAGCATGCGTAGAAAAGTGAAGTGATGCCGTTCTTAAAGGCGGTGAGAAACAGCGGCAGGGTGGGCAGCGCCACGCAGAGGGGTACGCCCATGCCGAAACCGAATACCGCCACGAAAAGCACGGCGGAAACCACCCCGGAAAGCGAGGCATGAAAGGCTGCGCGCGGGGGCAAAATGCCCAGCCGCATGGCCTATTGCAGAACAAACGGCAATAACGCCAGGTTGCGGGCGCGCTTAATGGCGCTGGCCAGCTCGCGCTGTTTCTTGTGCGATACCGAGGTGATGCGGCTGGGCAGAATTTTGCCGCGCTCGGAAACGAAGCGCTGCAACAGCTTGATATCCTTGTAATCAACCTGGGGTGCGCCGGGGCCGGAGAGCGGGCAGCTTTTTTTCCGGCGGAAGAACACTTTGCGTCCGAACGAACCCGAAGCGGAGGAGGCGGATTGCGGTTCCATGATTATTCTCCCTCCGGTATCGGCATCGGCGTTTCGACAGTCTCTGACTCGCCCTCTTCGCGGGCGCTGCGCTGATTCATCATCGGCGAAGGCTCGGCGCCCAGCTCGTCCACCCGCACCGTCAGCGTGCGCAGGATGGATTCGTTAATCCCCATGTTGCGTTGCATTTCCTTGACGGCTTCGAAAGGCGCGTCCAGGCCGAGCATGGTGTAATGGCCTTTACGGTTTTTGTGGATGCGATACGCCAGCGGGCGCAGGCCCCAATATTCGTTTTTCACCAGCTTGCCGCCGCCCTGTTGGACGATGGCGGCATATTGCTCCGCCAGCTTGGCGACGTCCTGCCTGGAGAGATCCTGGCGGGCGATAAACGTGCTCTCATATAAAGGCATCTTCGCGTAACTCCTTATGCTTTAACCATGCGAGGGGCTTGCACAATAACGATTTTCCAGGCAAATGCAAGTCCGTCGTGGGCATGGGGCAATCCATTGTTATTCCTAAACTATCCTGCGAATGACGATTTGTTCTTCACAAAAACATCGTTCGCCTGTAACTTTACTTCTCTTGTCAACAATTGGAAAGATACGCGATGGCACAGGCATTTGTTTTCCCCGGGCAAGGTTCGCAAACAGTGGGGATGGGCAGGGAGATGGCGCGCAATTTCACCGTGGCGCGCGCGGTGTTCGAAGAGGTGGACGAAGCGCTCAGCCAGAAACTCTCCCAGCTAATGTTTGAAGGCCCGCCGGAAATGCTGATGCTGACGGAAAACGCCCAGCCTGCCATCATGGCCGTATCCATCGCCTGCCTGCGCGTGCTGGAGCAGGAAGTGGGCTTAAGCCTGTCGCGCGATGCGGCGTTCGTTGCCGGTCATTCGCTGGGAGAATACAGCGCGTTATGCGCGGCGGGATCGCTTAGGCTGCGGGAAACCGCGCGGCTGCTGCGCGTGCGCGGTGCGGCGATGCAGCAGGCGGTGCCTGCCGGCAACGGCGCGATGGCGGCGCTGCTCGGCGTGGAATACGATACGGCGTGCCGCATTGCCATCGAGGCGGCGCATAATGAGATATGCGCGGTGGCCAATGACAACGCGCCCGGCCAGGTGGTGGTCAGCGGCGCCAAGGCCGCGGTGGAGCGTGCGGTGGAGATTGCTAAAAAACAAGGGGCGAAAAGGGCTATGATGCTCCAGGTGAGCGCGCCGTTTCATTGCCCGCTGATGGCGCCCGCCGCGGGCATCATGGAAGAAGCGCTGGCCGCCGCCAGCATTACCATGCCGGTGGTGCCGCTGGTGGCCAACGTCACCGCCAGCGCCGTGGTGGATCCCGCCACCATCCGCCGCCTGCTGGTGGAGCAGGTGACGGACCAGGTGCGCTGGCGCGAGTCGATCGAATACCTGCGGGCCCAGAAAGTGGGGCGCATTATCGAACTCGGCGCGGGCAAAGTGCTGGCGGGTTTGAATAAGCGCATCTGCCCGGAGATGGAGGCGGTCAGCATTGGCGAACCGGCGGACTTAAGTTTTTTTAAGCAACGGGCGGCCTAAGCGTTTTTAATTCGCATCATGTCCCTCTTCGGTCTTCATGATAAAAAAGCGTTGGTCACCGGCGCCACCGGCGGCATCGGCGCCGCCATCGCCAAAGCCTTTCATGAGGCGGGCGCCGCTATCTTAATCTCTGGCAGCAAGCAGGAAAAGCTTGTCGCCTTGGCCGGAGAGCTGGGCGGGCGGGCGCATCCACTGGCATGCGATCTGTCGAAACTCGACGTCATCGAGGGCTTCGCCAAAGAGGCGGAAGAGCAACTCGGCGGGCTGGACGTCCTGGTGGCCAACGCCGGCATCACGCGCGACACGCTTGCCATCCGCATGAGTGACGAGCAGTGGCAGCAGGTGATCGACATCAATCTCACGGCCACCTTTCGGCTAATCCGCGCCGCGCTGAAAGGAATGATGAAACGCAAAAGCGGGCGCATCATCATTATCACGTCGGTGGTCGGCCATAGCGGTAATGCGGGGCAGGCGAATTACTGCGCCGCCAAGGCGGGGCTTACCGGCATGGCCAAGGCGCTGGCGCTGGAAGTGGCATCGCGCGGCATCACCGTCAATTGCATCGCACCGGGCTTCATCGTCACGCCGATGACCGACGTGCTGAACGAGGAGCAGAAGGCACGCGTGCTTGGCCGCGTCCCGCAAGGGCACATGGGAACGCCGGAAGACATCGCCGCCGCCGCCCTTTACTTGGCCAGCGATGCCGCATCCTACGTTACGGGTGAAACGCTCCACGTGAATGGCGGTCTTTACCTCGCATAAGCTCCGCATAAAGGCGGATTGCCTGCGGTTTCCGCGCAATTCTTTCGCTTTATGGCTTGACGAGGCTCGAAAATATTGTACACAGTCACGGTTCTAGATTACGCAACAACAGGAAGGGTGGGAATGGCCATGAGCGATATTGCCGAACGCGTGAAAAAAATCGTGGTGGAACATCTCGGCGTGGATGCTTCCAAGGCCGTGCCGGAAGCAAGCTTCATTGATGACTTGGGCGCCGACAGCCTGGATACCGTCGAATTGGTGATGGCTTTCGAGGAAGAATTCAACATCGAAATCCCGGACGATGCGGCGGAAAAAATCCTGACGATTCAGGACGCCATCGAATACATTGAGAAAAACGCCAAGCAGGCGGCCTGATCTTAAGCAGTTCTCCCATAGCGATTGACCGAATATGAGGCGCGTTGTCGTCACCGGGCTCGGGATGGTTACGCCGCTGGCGTGCGGGGTGAAACCCACATGGGAGCGATTGGTTGCCGGAGAATCCGGACTTTCCGCCATCACCAAGATCGACGTTTCGGATCTTCCGGCGCGTATCGCAGGCCAGGTGCCGCGCGGTGAGGGAGAA
>JAFATP010000136.1 GCA_019243895.1 Alphaproteobacteria bacterium | reverse complement strand
TTCTGCAAACCGCAACGTACTCCCGCGCGCTCGTAAACTACAGAAGCTTGGCTTGCATCATTCTAAGGCACAAGACATGCCGGAGCACATCGCCCAACACGAAGTCATAATGTTGGAAAGCACCGTTACGATAGAACTTGAATCGGACCGGAATACTCAAGAAACACCCATTCTTATTACCAAAAAAATGGCTTAATTAAAGGGCCGCGCGTTTCTGCATTTGCGGCGGCACCCGGCCTTTCAGACGGTAAACATAGCTGATCACCTCCGCCACCGCCTTATAGTGCTGCACGGGGATTTCCTCGTCCACCTCCACCGCGTCATGCAGCGCACGCGCCAGCGGCGGATTTTCTACAATGGTCACCTGGTGCTCCTCGGCGATCTTGCGCATGGTAAGCGCCATGAAATCCACCGCCTTGGCCACCACCTTGGGCGCGGACATCTTCTGCCCGTCATATTTCAGCGCCACCGCGAAGTGCGTGGGGTTGGTGATCACCACATCCGCCTGCGGCACGTTGGACATCATGCGTTTGCGCGCTCGCTCCATGCGCAGCTGGCGCAACCGTCCCTTCACATGGGGGTCACCCTCCTGCTGCTTGTATTCTTCCTTCAGCTCCTGCTTGGACATGCGCAGGCTGCGCGTATAAGAGATGCGCTGATAGATCAAATCCACCAGCGCGATGAAGAACATCGCCACGCATACGCCGATCATCAGCTTCACCGCCAGCTTGGAAAGAAACAGCAGGATGCCGATCATGCTGTCATCCACCAGGCGGCGAATATGCGGCAGGCCGGGCAGCACCGCCATATACGCCACCCCGCCGACAATGACCAGCTTGAAGACGCCCTTGCCGAATTCCACCAGCGAGCGCATGGAGAACATGCGCGAAAGGCCGCGCATGAGGGAAATTTTTTCAAACTTGGGAATGACCGGCTCAAGAGAGACCAAAAAACCGTTTTGGGCGAAAGCCGCCGCCAGCACCGCGATTACGGCCGCCAGCAGCGGCATGACGAGAATGGAGGCGGCCTTGGTCATCACCTGCGACAGCAGCAGGCCCAGGCCGCGCTGATCCACCGCCATCTGGTCCGGGTGTTCCAGGAACGGGGTCAGAAGGTGCAAGGCGTCGCGCCCCATGCCCGGCATGAAACCGCTAATGGTCAGCGCCAGCACGAACAGGATCAGGAAATTTCCCACCTCGCGCGAATTGGGAATCTGGCCGCGCTTGCGCGCCTCTTCCAGCCGGCGCTGCGTCGGTTGTTCGGTTTTCTGCTCCTGGTCGTCGCCTTCGGCCATACGCGTCCGTGATCCGGTTCAGGTTGATGCGGTCGGGCGTTCAGCCGAAGCTCCGCACCAGGCTGCCGCACACCAGCGACCAGCCATCCACCAGCACGAAGAAAATCACTTTGAACGGCAGCGAGATGGTCACCGGCGGCAGCATCATCATGCCCATCGCCATCAGAATGGAGGCGATCAGCATGTCGATAATAATGAATGGCACATAAATCAGGAAACCGATCTCGAAGGCGCGCTTCAGCTCGCTGATCATGTAAGCGGGAATCAGCACGCGCCACGGCGTATCCTCCGGCGCCTGGATCTTCACGTCCTTGGCCATGTTGGCGAACAGTTTCAAATCGTCCGCCCGCACGTGCTGCAGCATGAACGCGTGGAACGGCGCGCTGGTGCGCTCGAACGCCTGCACTTCGGTGATTTCCTCGTCCATCAGCGGGCGGATGCCGTCCTCATAGGCTTTCTCGAATACCGGCTGCATGATGAACAGCGTCAGAAACAACGCCAGCGACGTCAGCACCTGGTTGGGCGGCGTTGTCTGCACACCGATCGCGCTGCGCACGAACGACAGCACGATGATGATGCGGGTGAAACTGGTCATCATCACTAAAATGGAGGGGGCCAGGCTGATAACGGTGCCCAGCGCGATCAGTTGCAGCATGCGCGCCGTGGCGGTGCCGCCCGCCGTCTTGCCCAGATCCACCGTCACCGATTGCGCCAGCGCCGGCGCATGCGCCGCGCCCAGCAGCAGCGCCGCCAGCAATGCCGTCTTCC
>JAFATP010000101.1 GCA_019243895.1 Alphaproteobacteria bacterium | reverse complement strand
CGAGCCCGGGGCCCTACTATTATCCGAGCCCGGGGCCCTACTATTATCCGAGCCCGGGGCCCTATTATTATCCCAGTCCATACTACTATCCGAGCCCGGGTCCCTATTATTATCCGAGTCCATACTACTATCCGAGCCCCTACTATTATCCGAGCCCTGGGCCCTATTATTATCCGAGTCCATACTATTCTCCGTATCCTTCCCCCTATTACTCTCCATACCCTTCTCCTTACATCAATGTATGCCCCTACCCCTCTCCAACCTCAGCTTATCCATCACCAGGGCCGTATATCACTTATACTCCCTATCCGGCGCCGCCACCGCCGCCGCCCGGCCCTTACCCCTCACCTTCCATTGCGCCCTATCCTTCCCCGGGAGCGCCACCGCCCCATTATCCTCCCGCAAAACCGCCTTACGAAGCCTATCCCCAAGACAACACCTATCGCGATTTATGCGTCGCGGCCACTCCGCACGCGCTCGGCGATTTTAATGTAGCGACCGGCGAACTCACCGACCCGGATCCGAATGCCAAATTCTTCAATCAGGGCGACATTGCGGGAGCCAAGGCTGCCGCGTGCATGCCGATGAAGGACACGCCGGTGAACGATTTGACGGATTATCAAAGCGATCCCACCCTTGCCTTCGCCCGGTATCTGAACGTGAATGATGCCCAGACTGCGGATGAATTCCAGCAGCAGCTCGCCGCTCTTTATGACAACGCCACCGACCGCACGCGGATCGGCCAGCAAATCGCCGGCGGCTCATCCTATTGCTCCGCCATGCTGAATCCTTCGCAATATACACTCGCTCCACCGCTGGATCCCATTCGCATCACCACCTACCGCCGGGCGGTGGCGGAAAATTGCGCCAATCAATACATTGCGCTGCGCAGCGCGCCACCATGGTATATTTTCGAACCGGGTGGCAGCACACTGGCCGAATTCGTCACCAATGGGGGCAATCCGCTGGATCTCATCCCCGCCTATTGCCAGCCCCTGATTCGCGGCGATCTGGCCCTGGACTTAGAGCGGGGAGCCAATCTCAAGCCGCGCGACACCTCTATGGTGACCGTGGCGTACACGCACGATTATCTGCTGAATCAGCACGAATACGATATCGCCGGCTATTTAATTGGCCGGCCGGCCAGTTCCGACCCGTCCAATCCCGATCCGGGAGTAAGCGGCGCCTTCAGCGATACGCTGATTACAGGCAATGCCTCTCCTTTCCTGCAATATTTCTACATCCCGCCGGCAAATCAGCCGACACCCGCGCAGATACAGCAAATGGCCGTTCTAATGCAGGACGCCGACTTGCCTTGCGTGGTCAATGCGGATTCGCCTCCTTCGCCGCAGCCCGCGCCCAATCCGGTTCCAAGCCCCAATCCACCCCCGCCGCCGCCGAGTCCCTATCCTTATGTATTCCCCAGCCCGAGCCCTTACCTGTCTCCGGAACCGGTGCCGAACGCGGCGCCTTATCCGCCTCCACAGCCTTGCGTGCCGCCCGGGTATTTTTCCGCTCCCTCGCCCCCGCCGCCCGGCACCACCACCTGCTCCACCGGCTCGGCTCTCAATTTCGGCAGCTCCGGCTTCTGTTCGCCCCCGCCTTCTTCAACACCCAGTCCGGCGGCGATATCCTCTACCCAGAGCATTGCGCCGCCACCGCCGGTCGCCATGCCTTCGCCCTCTCCGGGAGATTGCACCACCTTCTTCGGCGCCGCGCCGGCGATTTCTTATAATCCGCCGCCGCCGAAGAAATATTACTGCCCCAACGTGGAGCGCATCGTAGACGCGGCGGATTTATACGGCCCGCGGCAGGATTTCCATCAGACCGACCGGGATTATTCGCCCCTCACCTCCGTTCCGGTCAAATACCAAAACCCGCAAACAAACCAATGCGTGTCGCTTGATTATGCCTATTCCAAATTCGCTGACCCGTCCGCCTTCACGGACGATGACCGGAAATATAAGCCGGAAGTGCGCTGCGCCGTGGTGCCGGTAGACATCATGACGTTCCGCTACCCCTTGTGGAACCGGGAGATCATGGCACGCATCGACAAAAACCTGGATGCTTTTATCCTGTATGAAATAGGCGCTCCGGGCAGCGACGCCAAAGCGGGTTATAGCGGAGGAGATGATTCCCTGTATGTCGACGGCTTCAAGCCGCCGTGTTCCACCAAGTATGACGTGCAAGAGGCCGATAACGGCGCGCTGTGTCTGGGGCCTTTACTCTCCCCCGCAGGCGTGAATCCCTCGCCCGGACCTTCTCCTGCCGTGTCAATCCCGAACCCCCCGGCCCCCACCATGAGCATCCAGGAGCTTTGCGCCTATGCCGCCAAGCCCGTGGTCATGATCAATCAGCTTAAAATCCGCACCGATCAAGGCGCCCGGGAAAAGTTCGAGGATCCGAATCCGGGGCCGATCGTCGAACCTTTCCTCGCCCCTGGTCTCGGCGGGGGCCTTGAGGGGGATGTTGCAGCAGTGGCGCCGCGCGCGGATGCGGCAATGAACGCGGTGAAAAATGATTATCCCGCGGAAGCGGCCTTCAGAAATCAGTCCTGGGCGCAATCCTTCTATACCAAGGAAGGTCTCTTCGTGGGCTACAACATGCCGTATATACGCTGGTGGGATACCGGCGCCGCGGCGGGCATGCGGCATCAGGGGGCAAGCTTCCTCAACACGCTGGGCAGCTTCGATTACGTGGTGGGCGTGGGAAGGGAAGGAATAACCACCGCGGAAGCGTCGGACGCGGCGAAGTATCTGTCCGGCGGGTCCACCCGCTATAAAGCCGATGCCCGCCCCAGCCAGGCCAGAAAGCTGGGCGGATTCGACAGCCTGAAAGAAACGCAAGCCCTGACTTTCCGCCATACCGGTCTGTATTGCCTGCCGCGCTATGAGAAAACACTGAAGGGCATGGATAATGACGAGTATATGTTGAACGCTGGCGGAGCGCCATATAACGCCTTGGATGAAGCGGAAAAGCAGGTACCGCAGCAATGGCCGCTGGCGTGGAGAGGCTATGGTACGGATGAATCAATTACCACCGGGTTCCCTTACTTAAACAATCCTAACTTAATGAATCTTCCTTCGGCTATCGCCACGGGACTGGATAATGCGACACCGGGTTCGATCATCCTCCTTACCGTCAGCAACCTGCCTCAGCTTTACTATGTCTATGAGGTCGGCTGCCACATCGGCAACGATCTGGTGCCGAATGTGCGGTGCAGCGACCGCGGCTCCGGTACCTCGCGGGATTATATTAAGGTATCGTCCATGTCCGGAAAGAATCTTTCCTCGGTGGGATTGTCCATGGATAATATAGGCGTGCCTATAAACCAAACGATTTTCCGTACCACGATCAATGATCAATATTTTCACGACAAGCTGAACTCCACGTTTCCCAAGCCGATGCTGAACGACGAACCGCTATGCACCGACCCTTACCTTATGAAATGCACCCTTGGCCAAGCCGCGTGGGATCAGGCGCTGGTCTATCAGCCTTATCAGGATGTGCGCGTATGTTACGGTTTATGCGGTGGCACTGCACCGTGCGAGGATTACAGCCTCTACGACGATGTGCCGGAAGCCGGGGATCAAAGGCAGGTGACAGCTCTCACGCTGGAAGGGAGCCGGAATTGCACGCCGCCTGACGATACCTCAACCCAGGCATGGGCTACGAGGGGCGGACTGAAACTTTTCTCCGCTTACGCTTCGAATCCGGATAAATGCGCGATGCAGCCGAATGATACCGGATCTTATCCGGCCAGCCTCGAATCTTATTGCATCAATAATAATTCTCCTCCCGCCGATCCGCCATTGCTCTGGCGTCAATTCGGAGGTTACGGCATCAATCAGAGCGCCGGTGCAATCACGAATGGCGCGCCGTGCGGAGCTTATTTCTGGGGCACCTGTCCCAGCGGGAATCCCCAATGGCAGAATGGAGATCCGGTGTTTCCCGCACCGCAATAACGTCTAATCATGCATCGACGCCAGCGCTCTTTCCGCCTGGGCGATGCCTTCCGCATCGCCCACATGCAGCCAGGCGCCGTCATGCACCAGGGCGTGGACGCGCGGCAAAGTGCCGTCATCGCCGGCACCGCCGTTATAGAGCGTGTTCAATGAAAACGCCGATAGGGCAGGCCGGTGTTTAAACAGCCGCGGGTGCAGCAGTTGCACGCCGCAGAATACATAAGGTGCTTCCTTCCCTGCGCGCCTGCGCTTAACGCTGCCGTCCGCATTCAGAAAGAAATCTCCCGGCGCCCCATACCCTATCGCCTGCGCCACCGGGTGCAGCAGCAGCAGCGCGTCCATGCGAGCGTCGTC
Organism: Alphaproteobacteria bacterium; assembly: GCA_019243895.1. Taxonomy (GTDB): domain Bacteria; phylum Pseudomonadota; class Alphaproteobacteria; order Rickettsiales; family SXRF01; genus JAFATP01. The sequence continues at coordinate 7,116 of JAFATP010000101.1, read as the reverse complement.
CCACGCGGCGCGAAGCCGCCGGAACGGATGCTGCGCACCGCTCATTACGATGACATCGCTGTTGAGCGAAAAAAAGGGCACAGCTTGCAGCAGCGGCAGCGCCTGGGCAATGCCGCCGCCGGTTTCCAGGGGCTGGCCCTCCCGGGAAAGCAACACGCGGGGGTGTGTGCGCCCATGGAGATGCGCTTCCATCATTTCCGCCTTATAGCTGATATTCACCACCGCTTCCCCCACGCCGCCGGCAGCCGTGAAATCAAGGGCGTAATCGATCAGGCACTTTCCCGCCACGCGGATAAGCGGCTTTGGCAGCGCTTCCGTCAGCGGCCGCATGCGCAGGCCCAGGCCCGCTGCCAGAATGATGGCCTCAGCCATGCACCGGCAATGCGCCGCGCGCGGCTTCGGGGAGTGTGCGGTCCATCCATGCCCGCAAGCGCTCAAGCGCGGGATGCTGCAAATCGCCTTCCAGGTGCCGCCATACGCGTGGCAGGTAGGAAAGATAATGCGCCTTGCCGTCCCGCCGCCACAGCCGCACGAAAATGCCGAGTATCTTGCAATTGCGCTGTGCACCCAGCACGGCGTAGGCGCGCAGGAAATCCTCCCGGTTCACGCCCGTCTCGCGCATATACTGCTCCCGCAACTCCGCCGCGAGCGCCTTGGGCACGTCGCGGCGCGCATCCTCCAGCAATGAAACCAGGTCGTATGCGGCATGTCCCACCAGCGCGTCCTGAAAATCCAGCAACCCCACCCGCGCAACTCCCTGGCGCTTAGGCAGCCAAATTAAATTATCCGCGTGGTAATCCCGATGCACGAATATCTCGGCAGGCAGTGAGTTTTCGCGCAGAATGTCCCGCCAAAGCTGCGAATACTCCGCCCGCGCCGTCTCCCGCTGCGCCGCCGGTAATAATTGCGGCAGCAGCCATTCGGCAAACAGCTCCGCTTCCCGCAGATAGGCGGCGGTGTCATAAGGCGCCATCGGGAGCTTCCCGTTTCGCATCGCGGGATTCTTCGCCCATGCCGCCAGCACGCCAACCGCCGCGCGGTATAGCGCCGGCTCGTCGCGGTTGTCCTGCGCCAGCGCCGGGGTGAATAGCGCGTCTCCCAGATCCTCCAGCAGCACGAACCCCTGCGCCGCGTCTTCTCCGAGCAGGCAGGGCGCGGCATAGCCGCAAGCGCTCAAATGCCGTGCTATCGCCAGATATGGTCTTACGTCCTCCTGCGGCGGCGGCGCATCCATCAGCATCGCCGTCCTGCCTTCCTGCCGCAGCCGCGTATAGCGGCGGAACGAGGCATCGCCCGCCAGCGGCTCGCGCGCCGCTTCGGTCCAGCCGCAGCGCTCTAAAAACGCTTCCATCGCCTGCGCGCGCGCCACGCTCATAACGCGCCCTTCAGTCGCTTGCGCCACTCCGCGCTTCCTTCGCAGGAAAGCGTGCGCTCGCTGCCGTTGCCCATGCGGAAATGCAGGTTTAAGCGATCCTCCGGCAGCAGGCTTGACGCAACCTGCGGCCATTCGACCAGCGTGATGTTGGAGGCGAGCCCCTCCTCCAGCCCCAGCTCCCCCAGCGCCGATGCGGAGGCAATGCGGTATAGATCCCAGTGGGCGATGGCCACCGGCGCGCCGTCCGCCAGCGTGCCGTCATAGCTTTGCAGCAGCATGAAGGTGGGGCTGGGTACTTCCGTTTCGTCTCCCGCCAGCGCGCGGATGAAAGCCCGCGCGAAGCAGGTCTTTCCTGCGCCCAGCTCCCCGCTTAATGCAAAACAATCCCCCGGCCGCGCGCGCAATGCCAGCGCCTGCGCGACGGCGGCGGTTTCCCGCTCGTTTTCCAGCCGCCGCTGCATTTTTAATCGCGCTCTTCGATCCATGCCTGCTGGATAGCTTCAAGAATCTTTTCGTTGCAGCCGTCCGGCGCATCGTTAAACTCCGGCAGCGCCACCACCCACCGGCGCAAATCCGTGAACCTCAAATGGACGGGGTCGGCATCCGGGTGCAATTCGTCCAGGCGGATGGCGATTTCACGTATGTCGAGCCAGCGCATATCGTTCCTTATCCTCCTGCGTCTTCTCCACCGTTATCATATCACTTCCAGCAAGACAATCGTTCCCGTTGGCGCTACAACTTATGCGTATGCGCGCATGGCATAGAGCCTCTCTTGGCGGATGGATGCTGGCAGTGCTTTGCACACTGCCCGCCACCTTGATTTCCGCCGGTGAAGGAGTGCCGGTGGTGCGCGGGGAAAAACTTCGGGATTTCGCACGGATCACGTTCGAATGGCCGCGCACCACCTTCCTCCAGGCGGAGATGCATGGAAATGTGCTTGCTATCACCTTCGACCGTACCGCCCGCTCCGATCTTTCGCCGCTGGTCTCGCAGTTATCGGCGTATATCGACCATGCGCAGACCTCCTCCGACGGCAAGACGCTCCTGCTGACCCTAAACGATAATTACCGCATTCGCAGCTTTGTCAGCGGCACTATTAATGGCGTCGATATCCTGCCGCCGCGCCGCGCCGAAGCGGCGGCGGAGAGTAAAACTGTACCGGAGGCAGCGGCGGTGGATGCTCCGGAACGTCCGCCGCACGCGCATATGCATGCGCGCATCCGCCGGGAACCGAAATCGCTGGCATCCGCGTCCCCCGCCGCGAAAACAGCTCCTGCTGGCGCGACACTCGCCACGGCCGCGCCAACGCTCCCGCCATCGCCGCGTGTGGCGGCACTCCCTGCGCCCGCCGCACAGCCGCAACCCTCGCCTGCGCTGCTGGCGCAGCTGGCGCCCAGCGCCGGCACTCCCGCCACCGCACCCCCCAAAGCGGCGCCAAGCCCCGTGTCCCCGGATGACGGCAAGGTCTTGCGCATTTTCGCCTCCCCTTCGCCGGAAGGCACTGTGCTGCGCTTCCCGTGGCGGCAGCGCGTCGCATCGGCCGTATTCGCACAGGACGGGGAACTCTGGATTGTCTTTAATAAACCGGTCACGCTGGATCTGGATGCAGTGAGGGAAACCGCGCCCGATCTTTATCCGCTCATGCACCCCGCCGTGGTGGGAGATGCCACCGTGCTGCGCGTAGCGCATGCGCAAGGCGCCTCTGTCACTAAGGCGGAAACGACGTTCGAATGGCAGGTGACGCTCGGCATTCCCTCGCCGCCGCCGGAACGCCTGCGCATTGACACCAGCACCGCGCCGCCCCTGCCGCCTTATGTCTTCATTCAGGCGTCTGAATTGGCGGAGCCGCTGCGCGTAGACGATCCGGCGCTGGGCGACCGGCTGATCATCACTCCCAGCTATCAACCTGGACGCGGCATCTTTCCCGCGCGCCGTTTCGTGGATTTCACCGTTAACGAGAGCGTTCAAGGTATTGTGATTCACGCCATCGCCGACGACACGGTGGCCCAGCCGCTATTGAGCGGCTTGCGCGTCACCACCGCCCGTGGCGCCACCCTTTCGCCTAATCTTCCGCCACCGCCCGAAATGGCGGTAAAGACAGAGAAATTGCCCGGCGCGGCGACACTATTCCCCGCTGCCGCCTGGCAGGGAGACGATAAGCATTCCTTCATTGAGAAAGTGCAGGCAATGCAGTTGGCCATCGCCGCCAAAACCGGCACGGCGGCGGCAAATCCGCTGCGGTTGCAGCTCGCGCAATTCTATCTGAACGAGGGGATGGCGGTGGAAGCCATCGGCATGCTGCAACAGATCCGGCGCATTGATTCGCAGTTTTTCATCAGCAATCACTTAAGCGCGTTGCTGGGGGCGGCGGATTTCCTGATGTACCGTTTCGCCGACGCCGGTCAGGACTTCGCCGCGCCGGAGCTGGCGGCGCTGCCGGAAATGCGCTATTGGCGCGCGATGACGGCGGAGCTGCTGGGCACGCCAAACCAGCGCTTCGACTATCTCGCCTATTACGAGCCTTACATCCGCTATTACCCGGTGAAATTTCAGCAGCGCCTGGCGATTGTGGCCGCCGACCGCGCGGTGGGAGCAAGCGATTACATCGCGGCGGTGAAAATCCTCGACACGCTGAAGCACGAAGAAGCGCTGACACAGGGCATCGGCGATTATATCGCCTTCCTTACCGCCAAGATTTCCGCCGGCACGGGAAAGCTGCCGGACGCGGTAGGCGCATGGCAGGGCCTGGTGGATACCGGCACCAATCCCGTGGTGGTGGCCCGGGCGCAGTTCGCGCTGATCGGGCAGCAAATGAAGGCCCGCGCGCTGACGCAGGATCAGGCGATCGCCGCCCTGGAGCGCCTGCGGCTGACGTGGCGCGGCGATGCGCTGGAGCTGGAAGTGCTGGCGGCGCTGGGCGATTTATACCAGCAGCGCAAGGACTACGTGAACGCGCTGGGCGCATGGCGCGACATGGCCAGTGCTTTCCCCAACACGCCTCAGACCGCCGAGGCATTGCCGAAAATGAGCGCGGTGTTCATCGAGCTGTTCGACCGCGGCGGTGCCGATGCGCTGCCACCCCTCACCCAGCTCGCACTTTATTATGACTACCGCGACCTGACGCCGTCGGACGAAACCGGCGACCGCATCGTGGAAGGCCTGGCCGACCGGCTGGTGTCGCTGGACTTGCTGGAGCAGGCCGCCGCGCTGCTGGAACAGCGCGTGCGATTCACCTATGAAAAAACCGCCCGTAGCCGCGCCGGCGCCAAACTGGCGCGCATTTACCTGCTGAACCGCGAGCCGGAAAAAGCGCTGACGGCATTGCAGGCTTCCATGTATGGCGACAATCCGGAGCCGCTGCGCACCGAGCGGGATTATCTGGCGGCGCGGGGCATGATGGAAACCGGCCAGTACCGCAACGCCCTGGCCTTGATTTCCAATGACACGGTGGAAGAGGCTGATGACATCCGCCTGCGCAGCTACTGGAAACAGAAAGACTGGCCGAAGGTGATCGCCACCGTGGAAGCCTCGCTGAAAAACCGGATTTCGCCCACGGCGCCCGCCTCGCCGCGCGAAGCGGAGCGGCTGGTGCAGCTGGCACTGGCCTATACCGCCATGCATGAGCAGGACCAGCTGCGCTATTTGCGCGACTATTTCGGCCCGCTGATGACGGAAAGCCCGCGCAAGGCGGTTTTCGATTTCATTACGCGCGAGAACATTCCGGTAACGCCGGACCGCTTCGCCGACCTGCTGAAGAATTTCGATGAGGTACGAAATTTTCTGCATAATTATCGGGTGATTACTGCTGAAAACACGGAGGAAACCCCGCCCGTCGCGCCGCCTCCCGCCCCGGCTGCTCCCGCGCTGGCACCGGCAGCTACGCCTTAAAGAAGGGTTCCGCTTTTTCAGGCGGAAAGAGATCTTTTCGCAAAGGGACTACAAAAAACAATTAATTATGCTTGACATACTATTCACTTGTCATAAATTGCAGGGTTTTTTATAATGTAGGGTGACTCGCCTGAGTCATATCGATCCAACAACAGCAGCAGAGGTAAGCTTATGTCTATCGAAGCGCATATCCAGGCCATCGCCACCAAACGCACCGAACTTAAGCAACGTATCACTGAGGAGATGGCCCACCCTTCTCCGGATTTCGCGCTGATCAGCTACCTGAAAAAGCAGAACCTCCGCTTGAAGGAGGAGATGCAGCATTATTTCATGCAACTTAAGAAATCCGGCGCTTCGGCTTCCTAAAGGCAAGACCTCCGGGCGTCGCGCCCGGCATGAATGGAAGAAGCAGAGCGGCTCCGCGGAGCCGCTCTCATTGTTTATGCCGCCGCCTTGTATTCCACCTGCTCGGTGGCGAGCGCCTTCTGATAGGCCGGGCGCGAGGTAACGTCCTTCAGCAGGCGCTTCACGTTCGGCCCCAGCTCCACCGTGCCCGGCAGGTTGCCGGACCAATTGGCGATCACCGCCAGCACGATGTCTCCCACCGTGCAGGCGTCTCCCGCCACATACCGCGATGTTTTGAGCTTCTCTTCCACATCCCGCCATAGCTTATTGATGTGGTCGATCCCCGCCTGCAACAGGGGGGCGCCTTGCGCTTTATCCGGAATATTCTTATTCAGGAAAAACATCCGCCCATAGGCCGGGTGCATGGTGGCGTTGGCGAACATCAGCCATTCCAGCGCCTGCGCGCGGGCTTTTCCCTCGCGCGGCATCAGCGCGTTTGGATGCTTTTCCAGCAGCCACAGCAGGATCGCGGCTCCTTCGCGGATCACCAGCCCGTCATCCGCCAGCACCGGCACGGAGCCGCGCGGATTCACCTTCAGCAATTCCGCATCCGGTTGCTTGGCATTGCCGATGCTGACCTTCTTCAGCTCAAACGGAGCTCCCAGTTCGTTCAGCACCACATGAATCGCCATTGAGCAGGCGCCGGGGGAATAATAAAGCGTGTACATCGGGTTTCCTCCTATATTTATGAGCCTATCATCATAGGCATTGCCCGCCGCCGTTGCAATACCCGGCTGATCTGGTAAGTTTTCCGCCCTGGCAGGGAGAAACGAATGAGCCCTCGGGCCACCAACATCACCCCGGTAGGGGCAGGCGTAACCGCGGAGATGCGCGCGAAACGCTTCGGCCACAAGGGGGGCGTCATCTGGCTCACCGGGCTCTCCGGCGCGGGAAAGAGCAGCCTGGCGCTGGAGACGGAGCGCCGATTGTTCGCGGAAGGATATCTGACATACGCGCTGGACGGCGATAACCTGCGCGCCGGCATCAACTCCGATCTGGGGTTCACGCCGGAAGAACGGCTGGAGAACGTGCGCCGCGCCGCCCATATCGCCTCGCTGCTGGCGGGCGCGGGCCATATCGTGATCGCCGCCTTCGTTTCGCCGGAGCATTCGCACCGCGCCGCCGCGCGCGCCACCGCGCCGAGCTTCCATGAAGTCTACGTCAAGGCCGATCTCGAAACCTGCGAGCGGCGAGATATCAAAGGGCTTTACAAATTGGCGCGGATGGGGCAGATCAAGGACTTCACAGGAGTTTCCGCCCCGTATGAAGTGCCGCAACACCCGGACTTAATCTTGGATACGATGCATCAGAGCGTGGCAGAATCGGTGGAAGCCCTGGTCGCCTACATCCGGAAACATTACCCGTTACATCATGCGTAAGCTGCGGGGCGATAGGCGCCTTTTGCCCATCCTGCCCCTATGGTGCGAGCACGCCGTGCGGTTTTTCTT
>JAFATP010000300.1 GCA_019243895.1 Alphaproteobacteria bacterium | reverse complement strand
CCCACTAGTTATGCCTCAATCCTAGCAGGGGGTGCCTCTATTCGGCGTGAAACTTCGATGACACCTCCCGTGACGGAGATGTGACAGGGAAAAATCCTACCCCGCCAGCAGGGCCAGCAGCAGGATGGCCACAATATTGGCGATCTTGATCATCGGGTTGATCGCCGGGCCGGCCGTGTCTTTATACGGATCGCCCACCGTATCGCCCGTCACTGCCGCTTTATGAGCATCGGAGCCCTTGCCGCCGTGATGGCCTTCCTCGATGTATTTCTTGGCATTATCCCACGCGCCGCCGCCCGCCGTCATGGAAATGGCGACGAACAGGCCGGTGACAATGATGCCCAGCAGCATCGCGCCCAGCGCGGCAAACGCCGCGGCCTCGCCCGCGATGGCGCGGATGATGAAGAACAGCACGATCGGCATGCCCACTGGCAGCAGCGACGGCGCGATCATCTCGCGGATGGCCGCCTTGGTCAGCATGTCCACGGCGCGGCCGTAATCCGGCTTGGTGGTGCCCGCCATGATGCCGGGAATCTCCTTGAACTGGCGGCGCACTTCCACCACCACGCTCCCGGCGGCGCGTCCCACCGCCTGCATGCCCAGCGCGCCGAACAGATACGGCAGCGCCCCGCCGACGAAAAGGCCGACCACCACATAGGGGTCGGAGAGCAGGAATGTCACTTTCACGCCCGGGAAATAGCGCTCCAGATCCTGCGTATAGGCGGCGAACAGCACCAGCGACGCCAGCGCTGCCGAGCCGATGGCATAGCCCTTGGTGACGGCCTTGGTGGTGTTGCCCACGGCATCCAGCGCGTCGGTGATGACGCGGACTTCCTTCGGCAGTTCCGACATTTCGGCGATGCCGCCCGCGTTGTCGGTCACCGGGCCGTAAGCATCCAGCGCCACGATCATGCCCGCCAGCGCCAGCATGGTGGTGGCCGCCACCGCGATGCCGAACAGGCCGCAATGCGCGAAGGCGATCAGAATACCGCCGCAGATCACCACCGCGGGCAGGGCTGTGGCCTCCATGGAAACGGCCAGTCCCTGGATGACGTTGGTGCCGTGGCCGGTAGTGGAAGCTTTCGCCACGCTGCGTACAGGACGATAGCGGGTGGAGGTGTAATATTCGGTGATCCATACCAGCAGTGCGGTGACGACCAGGCCGGTCAGCGCGCACATATAAAGGTCCATGCCGGTGAAGCGCCTGCCGGCGGCCATCAGCACGTTGTGCATGCCGAACAGCTTGTCCGTGACGCCGGCGATGGCGATGGCGGACAGCACGCCGGTGACGATCAGCCCGCGATACAGCGCGCGCATGATGTTGCGGGATTGATCCAGCTTCACGAAAAACGTGCCGAAGATGGAGGTGATGATGCACGCCGCGCCGATGGACAGGGGGTAAAGCATCATGCGGTTCAACAGCTCGCCGCTGAAATAGACGGCGGCCAGCAGCATGGTGGCCACCAGCGTCACCACATAGGTTTCGAACAGGTCGGCGGCCATGCCGGCGCAATCGCCCACGTTGTCGCCAACGTTGTCGGCGATCACGGCGGGGTTGCGCGGATCGTCCTCGGGGATGCCCGCTTCCACCTTGCCCACCAGGTCCGCGCCCACGTCGGCGCCCTTGGTGAAAATGCCGCCACCAAGACGGGCGAAGATGGAAATCAACGATGCGCCGAAGGAGAGCGCCACCAGCGCTTCCAGGATTTTATGGCCGTCCAGGCCGAGGTTCAGCATCAGGAAATAATAGCCGCTGATGCCGAGCAGGCCCAGGCCCACCACCAGCATACCGGTGACCGCGCCGGATTTGAACGCCAGCGAGAGCGCCTGCTGCATGCCGCTGCGCGCCGCTTCCGCCGTGCGCACGTTGGCGCGCACGGAAATATTCATGCCGATATAGCCGGTGGTGGCGGACAGGATGGCGCCGATGGCGAAGCCCGCGCCCACGAACGCGCCCAGCCGCAAGCCGAGCGCCAGGCAGATCACGATTCCCACCACCGCGATGGTTTTATACTGGCGGTTGAGATATGCCGCGGCGCCTTCCTGAATGGCGGCGGCGATCTCCACCATGCGCACCGTGCCCGCCGGAGCCGACAGAATGGAACGGATGGTGGTGACGCCATAAACCAACGAGGCCACGGCGCAGGCGATGATCAGCCATTCGATAGTCGTCATGAGAATATCCTGCCAATGTTAGAGGAAATTGGGAGGATGCAGTCATGCCATAAGACGGCGAACGCTGCAATGAGAAAAAGATGAATGGATTGCAGTCGTTTAAGCGGATACGAAGCGCCGCTCTATATCCGATCAGCGATGCGCGCCATTTAATGAACCGCGTGCCAAAGGGGAAGCTGACAGATCTTGTCCAATTGTGGTCTCCAGCTTTTGCTGCATGTCGCGCGAGAGAATGGGCTTACCATCCGGCCCCTTGTATGCGGCCATTTCATTCAGCACCGAAGCGTAGCCCTTATCCGTTACGACCAGATCGGGATCATCCTTGTCTTCAGTGCGTTTTACCTTAATCCCGCCGGTTTTTAATGCATCCTCAATTAATTGGAGCATAGTCTCTCTGGCCATTATACGAATCTCACCAGGACTATTGGTTTTGGCGCGGCTGTTACTGCTTCAGCGCTTTCACCAGCGCTTCCGTCACCTTTTTGGCGTCACCAAACAGCATCATGGTGTTGTCGCGGTAGAACAGCTCGTTATCAATGCCCGCATAGCCCGCGCTCATGCCGCGCTTGACGAAGATCACGGTTTTCGCCGCCGCCACCTCGAGCACCGGCATGCCGTAAATGGGGCTTTGCGGATTATTCTTGGCCGCCGGGTTGGTCACGTCATTAGCGCCGATGACATAAGCCACGTCGGTGGTGCCGAATTCGGGGTTGATCTCTTCCAGCTCGAACACGCTGTCATACGGCACGTTGGCCTCGGCCAGCAGCACGTTCATGTGCCCGGGCATACGGCCCGCCACCGGGTGAATGGCATAGCGCACGCGGATGCCTTCCTTTTCCAGCTCTTCGGCCACCTCGCGCACCGCGTGCTGCGCCTGAGCCACCGCCATGCCGTATCCTGGCACGATGATAACGGAGCTGGCGTTCTGCAGAATGAACGCCGCATCTTCCGGGCTGCCCGCCTTCACCGGCTTCTGTTCGCCTGCTTCGGCTTCCGCCGCCGGCCCTGAGTTTTTCAGCGCGCCGAAAATGACGTTCAGCAGCGAGCGGTTCATCGCCTTGCACATGATGTAGGAAAGGATGGCGCCGCTGGCGCCCACCAGCGCGCCGGTGATGATCAACAGCTGGTTGCCCAGCGTGAAGCCGATGCCGGAGGCGGCCCACCCGGAATACGAGTTCAGCATGGAAATCACCACAGGCATGTCCGCGCCGCCGACGGGAAGGATCAACAGCAGCCCCGCCACGGCGGCCAGCAGCACCAGCAATAGGAAAATGGGTTTCGACGCGGTGAGGCAGAACAGCACCAGCAGCACCAGCAGCCCCACCGCCAGCGCCAGGTTCACCATGCGCTGCGCCGGGAAGCGCAGCGGCTTGCCGGAAAGCAGGCCCTGCAGCTTGGCGAAGGCCACCACCGAGCCGGAAAACGTAATGGCGCCGATGGCGGCGCCCAGGCTCATCTCGATCAGGCTGGCGAAATGAATGTCGCTGTCATGGCCGATGCCATACGCCTGCGGCGACCACAGCGCGGCAAGCGCGATCAGCACCGCCGCCGCGCCCACCAGCGAATGAAACGCCGCCACCAGCTGGGGCATGGCGGTCATGGCGATCTTCCGCGCAATGACCGCGCCAGCCGTTCCGCCCGCAATGATGCCGAGCAGGATCAATCCGTAATTGCCCACTCCCGGCATGGCCAGCGTGGTGGCGGCGGCGATGCCCATGCCCGCCATGCCGAGCAGATTGCCGCGCCGGGCGCTGACGGGCGAGGAAAGCCCCTTCAGCGCCATGATGAAGCACACCGAGGCGGCGAGGTATAACAGCGCGGCAATGCTGCTCATGCGTCTTTACGCGCGCAGCAATGGCAGATGGCCGAGAGCACGATGCCGACGCCCAGCCCTTCCACCAGCGCGGCGGCGAACCAGAGGATGGCGAGCGACGCCGGGATGGGAATATAAGCATACGATCCCGCCTCGATAATTCCCATCAGCAGGCCGACGGTCAGGCCAAAGCACGCGCCGCCGGATTTCACCGGGCAATACGCGCCGCTGCTCGGCGGCATCGTGTCGGCGGCCGTACCGGTGGGAACGGCGCATGCCCCCGCCCTGGCGCGGCATTTCAGGAACACCGCCGCCAGCAGCAGCGCCAGCGCGGCGTGGCGCAGCAGCACCAGCGGCATCATGCGCTGGATCTCCCCCATCGGTCGCCACACGGAGGCCGTCTGCATATAGATCGGATGCAGCAGCACGCTATGCACCGCCCACTCGTAGATGAAAATGAAAATGAAGGCGGCGGCTGCCGAAAGAGCGTATTTTTTTCTGCATCCTGCTTCGGTCATGGGTGCTCTCCTTTGATGGGTTTAGCGGAAGTTTTCCTGTGGAACATTTCCAGCATGCGCTGGGTGACGATGAAACCGCCGAAGATATTCACCGAGGCGAGTGTCACCGCGGCAAACCCGGCCCAGTGCGACAGCGGAGCGCCTTCCGCGCCCAGCGCGATGATGGCGCCGACGATGATGATGCCGGAGATGGCGTTGGTAACGCTCATCAGCGGCGTGTGCAGCGCGGGCGTCACCTTCCACACCACGTAATAGCCGACGAAACAGGCCAGCACGAACACGGTCAGTCCCATCACGAACGGATCGACCACCCCGTGGCGCGCGAAATCCTGCTGCATGGCGGCGGTATCCTGCGCCAGCTGCGAAGCCTGGCGGGCCAGGTCGGCGGCGCGCTCGGTGATGCTGGAGGCGTCAGTCACGGGATTTCTCCTTATCCGCACTTCCTTTTTGCTTGTCCGCATTAACCTTCAGCACCTGCTGAAAATACGGTGAAGTCACCGACAGCGCGATGATCTGCCACGGATGGGTCGCGTCCTTGCGCAGCTGCATTATTATGGTGGCGTCGGCATGTTCGGTGGTGATCTTGCATTTATACTGCGCCAAGCGATATGCCGGCGCGCCCACGAACGCTCCGGCGCTTTCCACGGCGCAGCCTTCGAATTTCTGCAGCGTGCCGAGCTTTGCGTACAGCGCGGTAATGCCCTGTGGCGTCTGCCCCGCCTGCTGAAGCACCTGCAGCAGCCCCGGGTGCGCATGTTTTTCCAGCAGCGCCGGATCCCACCCGGAAGCAAAGCGCTGCACGAACATCATGGCGAATTGCCGCGTCTCATACACCGCCGAAACGCCTTTCCACCATCCGTCCAGCACCATGCCCGCAAACAGCAGCGCCAGCGAGCCTAAGATGCTTATCAGCCATCGCGTTCCTTTTCCTGTCATGTCATCCTCCTATCGGAAGCCGGCATGCACCACCTGCCCGTTGCGGGTGAGCATGGTGCCGGTGATTAGCTCGTCGTCCCAGTTCGGCTCCAGCCTGCCGTCCTTCACCAGCAGGCCGGTGACGAAATTAAAAAGATTGCGCGCATAGAGCGGGCTGGCATCCGCCGCCACGCGCGACGGCAGGTTGGTGAAGCCGATCAGCGTCACTCCTCCGATATCCACTGCTTGGTCCGGCTCGGTCAGCGGGCAGTTGCCGCCGCTGGCCGCCGCCAGATCCACAATCACCGCGCCCGGTTTCATGGCGCGCACCGTTTCCTCCGTAATCAGCACCGGCGCCGGCTTGCCGGGAACCAGCGCGGTGGTGACAATCATATCCTGCTTCACCGCCACCTCATGAATCAGCTCTCGCTGGCGGCGCTGATAATCCTCGCTCATTTCCTTGGCGTAACCGCCCTTCGCCTCGCCTTTTTCATCCGAGGCCACCGCGATGAATTTAGCGCCCAGGCTTTCCACCTGTTCCTTGGCCGCCGCGCGCACGTCAAACGCCGTCACCACCGCCCCCAGCCGCCGCGCTGTGGCGATGGCCTGCAACCCGGCCACGCCCGCCCCCAGAACCAGCGCCTTGGCCGGCGCCACCGTGCCCGCCGCCGTCATCATCATCGGCACCGCCTTGCGCAAAGCCGCCACCGCCTCGATCACCGCGCGGTAACCGGCGAGATTGCTTTGCGAGGAGAGCACGTCCATTCCTTGCGCCCGCGAAATGCGCGGCAGCAGCTCCAGCGAAAACGCCGTCAGCCCGCGTTGCGAGAGAGACGGAAGATGGGCGTCCAGCCGGTGCGGCTCCAGCATGCCGATCAGCCAGCCATTCTCCGGCAGGCGCTGCAGCAGCTCCGCTTCCGGCGGCCGCACCGCAAGCAGTATATCGGCCCCTGCCAGCGCTTCCGCTGCGCTGCTCACGCTCACGCCCGCTTTAGCATAAACATCATCGGAAAACTCCGATTCCAGCCCCGCGCCCGCTTCCAGCGCCACCGCGAACCCGGCCTGAATATATTTCCTGGCGATCTCCGGAGTCACCGCCACGCGCGCTTCGCCGGAGCCACGTTCCTTCAGCACGGCAAGTTTCATGCGGTCTCCTGTCTGCACCCAGCCGACAGGAGAATTAGCGCATTCCGCTCATGCCGCCAAGCGCTTTTGCACCGCTTCGTTCAACCGGCGGGCGAATGCGGCGGGATCGGCCACTTCCTCGCCTTCGAGGATGCGCGCCTGGTCCAGCAGCAGCCACGCCACGTCGGCGATCTCTTCCGCGGCATCCGCATCATCCAGCTTCGCCGACAGCGCTTTAAGAATGGGGTGCGCCGGGTTCAGCTCGAGAATCTTCGGCTGGGCGCCGGGCAATTGCTTCTGTTCCACCAGGAAGCGTTCCAGGCGGATATCCATCGCCCCTTCCGCCACCGCCAGGCAGGCGGGGCTTTCGATAAGCTTGGTGGTGACGCGCACGTCGCTCACCTGCCCGTCCAGCACCTGCTTGAACCGCGCAACCAGCGCATCCGCGGATGGGGCTTCTTCGGCCTGACTTTCCTCCGCCGGCGGCAAAGCGATGTCGGCGCGGGTGACGGATTTAAAATGCTTTCCCTTATACTCCTGCACCAGCGTCAGCCAGAAATCGTCCACATGGTCGGAAAGCAGCAGCACCTCGATGCCGCGCCGCCGGAATCCTTCAAGCTGCGGACTGGCCTGCAGCGATTCCAGCCGCTCGCCGGTAAGATAATAAATGTCCTCCTGCCCCGGCTGCATCCGCGAAAGATACGCGTCCAGCCCGGTTAAGGCTTCCTTGGTGCTGGCGAAGCGGCACACTTCCAGGATCGATTCGCGCGGCGTGTTGGCCTCGCATAAACCTTCCTTCAGCACCGCACCGAAATTCTGCCAGAAGGCATCATACGCTCCCGGCTCCGTCTCCATGCGCTTTTTAAGCTCGGAAAGCACTTTCTTCACCAGCGTCTCACGCACTTTCGCCAGGATGGGATTGGCCTGCAACGTCTCTCGGCTGATATTCAGCGGCAAGTCTTCGCAATCCACCACGCCGCGCAGGAACCGGAGATACGCGGGCACGATGTCCAGCCCCTCGTCCGTGATGAACACGCGCTTGACATACAGCTTCACCCGCCGCTTGCGGTCCGGGTGAAAAAGGTCGAACGGCTTCAGGCTGGGAATGAAAAGCAGCGCGGTAAACTCGATGCGCCCTTCCGCCTTGTGATGCAGGATCATGAACGGCTCGTCCGGCTGATGCGCCGCATGGCGGTAAAATTCCAGATACTGCTCTTGGGAGATATCCTTTTTCGGCCGCGTCCATAAGGCGGAGGCCTGATTCACTTTCTCCTTTCCGCCCTCCTCGTCGGCTAGTTCGACGGGAAAGCCGATATGGTCCGCGTAAAGCTGCACGATGTGACGCAGGCGGAACGCATCCAGGTAAACATCCTCGCCGGGCTTGATATGCAATGTCACCCGCGTGCCGCGCGGCGTGTTCGGGGCCTTGCCCACCTGAAATTCGCCCGCGCCGTCCGATTCCCATTTCCATGTTTCTTCGGTTCCCGCCGCCGTGGAAAGCACCTCCACCCGGTCCGCCACCATGAAAGACGAATAAAATCCGACGCCGAACTGGCCGATCAGCGGCATGTCTTTTTTGCCTGCATGTGCGAATTGCTCAAGAAAGGACTGCGTGCCGGAGCGGGCGATGGTGCCGAGATTCTCCACCAGCTCCTGCCGCGTCATGCCGATGCCGTTGTCGGAGACGGTGACGGTGCGTGCCTTTTTATCGCAGGCGATGGTGATGGCGAGTTCAGGATCATTTCCTAACAACTCGGGCCTGGTTAATGCCTCATAGCGCAGCTTGTCGCAGGCGTCGGAGGCATTGGCGATCAGCTCCCGCAGGAAAATATCCTTGTTGGTGTAGAGGGAATGCACCATCAGGCGCAGCACTTTGCCCACCTCGGCGCTGAAGGGATGCCGTTCGGTATTTTCCATGAGCCATTTTCCTTCCGTTATGGTATGCTATTGATATGGTTCGCATCCGCACAATATCAAGTCTATTTATTTTCTTGGCGTTCACGGTGAGCGCCGCCCTGGCGCGGGACATCAATGCCGAATTGATTCTGGCCGCCACGGCCGGCAAGCCGGATGAAATCGCGCAGCTGATTCATGACGGTGCCGATCCCAACGCGGTGAACACCGAAGGCACCCCCGCCCTGTCGCTGGCCTCGCTGCGTACCGACCGTTGGGGAATGGAAACAATGAACGCGCTGCTGGCTCACGGCGCCAATATCGACGTACCGGATAAAAACGGCCAGTCGCCGCTGTTTTACGCGGCACGCAGCGGCAACGTCGCCACCACCACCTTCCTGCTGCAGCACGGCGCGCAGGTATATCTCACCGACAAAACCGGCAACATCGCGCGCACCGTTGCATACAATGCCGGGCAGAAGGAAATGGTGAAGGTGATGGACGATTTCGTCACGGCGGAAACGGACACCCGCATGAAGGCATACGCCGAGCGCAACGCACAGATCGCCGCCGGCCAGCAGCAATTGCGGGCGGCCACTAAGACCGCCGCTCAGCCGCAGTCCGCACCGGCTCCCGCTGTAGCTGCTCCCCAACGGCCTGCCCCCCCTCCCCCGCCTCCTCCATTGGATGAGGCAAAACTTAAAACGCTGGTGCACGATCTGTCCTTTCATGCCTGCGCCGCGCAATACTGGCTTTATCTGAAGGAGGTCAAACAGATCGTCCCGTTCACGCCGGAGCAGCTGAACGGCGTCATCGACGCGCACACGCGGCTAAGCCAGATCGCCGCCAAGACCATGGCAGATGAATTCCACGCCCCGCCCGCTTACGCCGCGCATATCGCGCAGCCGTCGCGGGATCAGATCATGCAGCAGATCACGCCGTTCCCCACCAATGCGCACCGCAAGGAGGAAGGCATCGGCAAGAAAGAAGACGCCCAGCAGCGCTGTGAGGAAATCGCCGATCAGTGGAGGCTGGTGGATGCGGGCTCCGCCCCCGCCGCGCCGCCGCGCCGCGCCGCGCCGTCTCAGCCGGCGCAGCAAAGATTCCCTCCGGTTCCCGGAGCGCGTTAGGACAGTTCCAGTTCCCGCAATGCCAGGTAATCGATTTTGCCGCTGCCCAGGCGCGGCAGCGCTTGGGTGTGGACGATGCGTTTCGGCAGCGCGATTTCCGGAATACCCGCGCGTTGCGCGTGCACCAGCAGCCCGTCGCGCGCCGCTTCTGCGCATTCGGTGAAAAGCACGATCTGCTCGCCGCGGCGCGCATCCGCCACGGCGATGGCGGCATGGTCGCTGCCCGGCCATGCGGCGGCGGCGGCTTCCTCCGCCAGCGACAGCGGCACCATTTCGCCGCCGATCTTGGCGAAGCGGCGCAGCCGCCCCAGGATCGTCAGGTAGCCCTCGGCGTCCACGTCCGCAATGTCACCGGTATCATACCATTCCGCCTGCGGTACGATGATTCCCGGTTGGTCGGCGCTCACGTATCCCAGCATGATGTTGGGACCCCGCAGCAGCAAGCGGCCGCCGCGCGCCAAGCCTTCGATTTTCTCCAGACGGCATTCCATGCGCGGCATCAGGCGCCCCACCGTGCCTTCCTTCCGCTCCTGCGGCGTATTGGCCGCCACCACCGGGCTTGCTTCGGTGACGCCATACCCTTCCAGCAGGAAGGCGCCATAATTTTTCCGATACAGCGCCATCGTTTCGGGTTTCAGCTTTTCCGCGCCGGCCACCGCCAGGCGCAGCGCGGAAAAATCGCCGGCTGCGGCGTGGCGGGCATAAGCGCAGAAAAACGTGTCCGTGCCGAGGAAGATGGTGGCGCCGGTTTTACGCACCAGTTCCGGGATCGTCTGATAATGCAGCGGCGTGGGATACAGATAGGCGCGGAATCCCAGAACCAGCGGCAGCAGCGTGCCCACCGTCAGCCCGAAGGAGTGGAAGATCGGCAAGGCGTTGAACATCGCATCCTTGGCGCTGAAGGTGAAACGCTCCCCCGCCTGTTCGATATTGGCCAGCAGATTGCGGTGCGAGAGCGCCACGCCTTTCGGCGCGCCTTCGGAGCCCGAGGTGAACAACAGCACCGCGCAATCTTCTGGCCGGGCGGATCTGGGCGGCATGGCCAGGCGGCACAGGGCCGCCAGCTTGTCTCCCAGCGTAATGCGCTGGCGCACATCCTCCAGGCAAAGGAACGTCACCGGCAGCGCTTCCAGCAGCGCCTCCAGCCGCGCCTTCTCGATGAACACGCGGCTGGTGATGACATGCGTGATGCCCCCGGTGCGGCAGGCCAGCGCCAGGCTGCGCGGCCCGGCGGTGAAATTCAGCATGGCGGGCGTGCGCCCGCTTCCGTGCAGCGCCAGAAATGCGGCGGTTGCGCCGATGGAGGTCGGCAGCAATATGCCCACGAAAGGTGCCGGGCCGACACCCATTTTCCGCAGCAGGCGCGCCAGCACGAAGCTGCGCAGCAAAAGCTGCTGGTATGAGAGCGCCACGCCGGTGGCATCCTCCACGGCTGCGGCCCGCCAGCCCCGGCGCAGCGCGGTTTTCCGGATGGCTGCCAGGATCATCGCGTCAGTCTCCGCGCCAGCGCCGCGATGAAAAGATTAGCCACCCCCGTCAGCACAAATAATCCGGGGATGCTTAAACCCGCCGTCAGCAGACCCGCGCATATCCCCGCCATCACCGTCATGAACAGCGAGTCGAACAAATTGCTGGCGGCAATCACCCGTGAGCGGGCTTCCGCCACGCTTTTGGCCTGAAGCATCGCATAGAGCGGCACCATATAAATGCCGCCGCAGATCGCCACCATCAGCATACAGGCAAGCATCGGCCAGCTGCGCGGGTGCGACAGGAATTCACCCAGCGGGATCAGGCCTTCATGCAGCGGACGCGGCGTGGTCAGCACCATCAGCCAGGTGAATACGGAAACGCCCAACAGCGCCAGCGGCGCGAGCCGGGCGGTGATCTCCCCTTTCAGCAGCGTGTTACACATCATCGAGCCCAGCGCGATGCCCACGGAGAACAGGGTGAGGAACAGCGTATAAAGCTCGTTCTCCCCGCGTATCACGCTATGCGCGTAATTGGGAAACTGCGTCATGAACACGGAGCCCACCAGCAGAAACCACGAAAGCCCCAGCAGCGAGCAGAACAAGTCGCGCGAATGGCGGGCATGGCGGATGATGTCCGCCGTCCCGTGCACCAGATGGAAATTTATCGCCATTAACGGCGCCGCCGGCGGGTGGCGCGGAATGAAAAGGCTGGCGACGAACCCGGTGCATGCCGTGCCCAGCGCAGCCAATCCGACGGCATCGTGCGGCAGTTCCACCAGCAGCCCGCCCGCGATCAGCCCCAGCAGAATGCCCAGATAGGTGCCGCCGGCGACATAGCCGTTTCCCGCCAGCAGTTCATCCCCGCGCAGATCCTCCGGCAGAATGCTGTATTTCAGCGGCCCGAAAAAGGCGGAATGCGTGCCGCTGGCGAACAGCAGCGTCATCAGCAGCAGGATGTTCTGTGCGGCGAAACCGTACGCCGCCACCGCCATGATGACGATTTCCGCCGCCTTGGTCAGCGTGATCAGCCGCGCCTTGCTGTATTTGTCGGCCACCTGCCCGGCCAGATACGAAAACAGGATGAACGGCACCACCAGCAGCGCCGGGCACAGCGTAACCAGCACTTCCGGCGCGGCACCGAAGGGCAGTGGAACCTGCCGCCCGCCCGCATAGGCAATCAGCACCACCAGCCCGCTGCGGAGCAGATTATCGTTGAATGCGCCTAAGAATTGCGCGGTAAAAAGCGGCAGGAAACGGCGCTTCAGCAACAATCCGTAGGTGCAATCGGTCTGCAATGCCACTCTCCCGCCTCGCCGCAGAGACAAACAGCGATTGCCAGCGAAGGCAAGAAATATTATTTTATTTGGCCCTGCCGGAATTCTTAACCCCCGAGGCATCATGACCGCCGAAGCCAAACCTACCCGCGCCGACGCCGAAGACGCGGTGCGCACATTGCTGCGCTTCATCGGCGAAAATCCCGAGCGCGAAGGCCTGCGCGACACCCCCCGTCGCGTGACAGCGGCTTTTGACGAGTATTTTTCCGGCTATCAGCAGGATGCCGCTTCCATTCTCAATGCCATGTTTGAGGAGGTGGAAGGATATGACGAGATGGTGGTGCTGCGCGACATCCGCTTTTATTCGCATTGCGAGCATCATCTGGCGCCGTTCTTCGGCCGCGTGCATATCGCTTATCTGCCGAAGAACCGCGTGGTGGGCTTAAGCAAGCTCGCCTGGCTGGTGGAAGTTTATGCGCGGCGGCTGCAGATTCAGGAAAAAATGACGGCGCAGATCGCGGGCACGCTGAACGACATTCTCCAGCCCAAGGGCGTGGCCGTGGTGGTGGAGGGCGTGCATATGTGCGTCACCATGCGCGGCGTGCGCAAGCCGGGCGCCATCATGCAAACCAGCAAGCTGCTCGGCACCTTCCGCAGCGATTCGCGCACGCGTCAGGAATTTTTCGACCTGATTAAGAAAGCGGGCGGCGACCTGCCGTGGTAACGCTTGCAGCCGTGCGCAATCATTCCAAGAGAGATTGACGCCGCCTCGTATCCCCCTTATCTATGCGGCCATGTATACTGCCACCACCCATGACATCCGCGTCACCGTGCATCCCGTGTATCTGGAGGAGCAGTCGCTTCCCGAGGAAGCGCATTACGTGTGGGCCTATACCATCCAGATCGAGAATCACGGCACGGAAACGGTGCAGCTGATCAACCGTTACTGGCATATCACGGACGCTCACGGTCAGGTGCAGGAAGTGCGCGGCCCCGGCGTGGTGGGCGAGCAGCCGACGCTGGAGCCGGGAGACGCCTTCCAATACACCAGCGGCGCGGCGCTTCACACTTCTTCGGGCCTGATGGCGGGACATTACGAAATGCGCAAGGACAGCGGCGAGGTCTTCACCATCAGCATCCCCTCTTTTTCCCTGGACAGCCCTGAGCAAATCGAGCGTCCTAATTAGCATTTTTGCGCTTCCGCCGAGCGCCTTAATCGCTTATACTGCTTGAAACGCGCAAGGGTGAAATATGCTAGGACCCGGCCCCAATTTACAAGACGAGCTATTCCGCCAGCAGACGATGCGCTCCCAGGCCTCGGGCGGGGACGATGCGGTAACGCCGGACAGCCTCACCCAAAGCGGCGTTGACCAATTCATCCAGAATATTGGCCGCATGTTCGGGTTCATTCCCAACATTCAGGGCCAGGGCGTCATCAAGGACACTAACGTTGCGGCAGGATTCTCCCCCACCAGCATTTCGCTGGTGAAAGATACGCCCGGCGGGGTGCTGGCGCGGCTGATGAAATACTTCACCCGCGACCTGCCGCCGGGGCTGAATGACGCCACCGGCGGAGACGCCGGCGGCGGCGATGCAGGCAGCGGCGGCGCGCTTGCCGGCAGCGGCAGCGGCGGTTTTGATGGGGATTTCATTATGCCTGGCGGCGGCGGCTCCATGCCGCCGATGGCGGAGGCCTTCGTGGAATCGTATACGGGTGATAAATTTACCGTGGTTGCCGCCTCCCGCGCCGATCTCGGCGAGCTTAGCCCGCCCGCCACGGGCGGGGCCGCCGTACAGCAGCAGCTGGGTGCGGGCGGCATGTCCGCTTAAACGCCGGTTTAAGCGGAGAAGCTCACGCCTGGCGGGGAAGCCCGCCGTGATACCCATCCAAAAAGAAGCGCACCGTATCGGCCACCCACGCATCGAGCCGTGCCGGGTTCATCGGCGTGCCCAATCCCAGCGCGCGCCGCTGCGGCAGCGAAACCATCATCTGCAAAAACTGTTCGGCGGCGAAAAGGGCGGCATCGGGCATGAGGTTCCCCGGGCGCGGCTGCTGCGCCAGCAGCGCGGCGATATGCTTCACGGCCTCCCGCCGCGAGCCTTCCGTGTCCATGATGATCCCCAGCTCGGGAAACCGCACCGCCTCGCTGACCATCAGCCGGTGAAGCGCCAGCGCCTCCGGCGTCAGCGCCGCCCGCAGGATGACCTTTCCCAGCCGCTGCAGGATTTCCTCCAGCGTGCCGCCCGTGAAGAGGGGCACAGCGTTTGCGGGGCGCAGGCTTGCGATCAGGCGCTGCACCACCGCGCCGAAGAGCTCCGCCTTGTCTGCGAAGCGGTGATAGAAGGTTCGCTTGGAGACACCCGCGCGCTTGGCAACTGCCTCCACACTGGTGGCCCCATAGCCTTGCGTCAGGAACAGATGGGCGGCGCTGTCGACAATCCGATCACGCAGCTGGCCGGCGCGCGCCCGTGAGGGACGGCCGCCGCGGCGCGGCGGCGGGTCAGCCGATGCAGTCTTCATGTTATCGATAGTAATAGGCAGGAGGCGCCGCGTAATATGCCGGCGCTTGAGCGTAATATCCCGGAGGCGCGGCATATACCGCCCGCGGGGGCGCGTAATACGCGGGCGCCTGTGAATAATAGGCGGGAGAAGGAGCGGCGTAATAACCGGGCGGCGGGCCGTATGCGGGGGGCGGGGGAGCGGCCAGCGCAGCGACGGGGGCGGTAAGAATGGCGGCGGTGCCAACCGCGACCGC
>JAFATP010000278.1 GCA_019243895.1 Alphaproteobacteria bacterium | reverse complement strand
AATCCCGAATGCTGGCGACCGCCGCCACCATGCAGGCAATGGCCGCTTTCATGTCCTCGGCGCCGCGGCCATATAGGAACCCTTCGCGCACCTCCGGCGCAAAAGGCGGCACGCACCATGCCGCCGCGTCGCCGGGCGGCACCACGTCCGTATGCCCGGCGAAGCACAGAAAAGGGCCGCCGCTGCCGATACGCGCATACAGGTTATCCACCGGGTCGCCGCCGTCGCCCTCGAAAGGCAGGTGGGTGCAGGTGAAGCCTAAGCTTTCCAGCACCGCCGCCAGCACCTTCTGCGCGCCCGCATCCTGCGGCGTCACCGAAGGACAGCGCATGAGCTCCATCGCCAGCGGCAGCGGATCCATCAGATGCCGCGCAGCAGGGCGTTGATGCCGGTTTTGGCGCGCGTCTTCTCATCCACGCGCTTGACGATCACCGCGCAGTAAAGCGAAGGATCGGCGGCATTCTTTCCCGGCAGCGTTCCCGGCACCACCACCGAGTAAGCGGGAATGCGGCCAAAGCTTACGCTGCCGGTTTCGCGGTCCACAATCTTGGTGGAAGCGCCCAGATACACGCCCATGGCAAGCACCGCACCTTCCTCCACGATCACCCCTTCCGCCACCTCCGAACGCGCGCCCACGAACACGTTGTCCTCCAGGATCACCGGGTTGGCCTGCAACGGCTCCAGCACGCCGCCGATGCCCACACCGCCGGAGATATGGCAGTGCCTGCCCACCTGCGCGCAGGATCCCACGGTGGCCCACGTATCCACCATGGTGCCTTCACCTATATACGCGCCGATATTGATGAAGCACGGCATCAGCACCACGTTGGGCGCCACATGCGCGGCGCGGCGCACGAAACAGCCCGGCACGGCGCGGAAACCGGCTTCCTTGAATTGCGGCTCGTCCCAGTCCAGAAACTTGGATGGAACCTTGTCATACCACAGCGAAGACTGGCCGGGGCCGCCGCCAATGGTCTGCATCGGGTGGAGGCGAAAGGAGAGCAGCACGGCTTTCTTCAGCCATTGATGCGTCACCCATTCCTGCCCGACTTTTTCGGCCACGCGCAGGCGGCCCGAATCCAGCGCGTCCAATGCCTGATTAACCGCCTCTTTCACCTCTTTCTGCGGCGCGGCGCCGAGCGACTCGCGCATCTCCCATGCCGCTTCGATAATCTCTTGAATGCTCAATGCGGTTACTCCTGCCCTTAGACGCTATGAAACCATGGACGATAACACTTTTCCCGCCAGATACAAGGAGCCGCAGATGAGGATGCGCCCTTTCGGCGGCGCCTCCCGCAGCGCGGCGGCAAGCGCGGCATCCAGCGAGGAGGACGCGGCGGAGGGTATGCCAGCGGCGGCGGCCAGCGCCGCCAGCTCGGCGGCGGGATAACTCTCCTCCTCTCCCGGAATGCCGACGGCAAAAAGTTTACGGGCATGCGACGCAAACGGCGCGAAAAACCGCTTGGCATCCTTGCGGCGCATCAGCCCGCAGACCAGCAGCAGCGGCGCGTCCGGCTTTTCCGCCGCCCACGCCGCCAGGGCTTCCGCCCCGTGCGGGTTATGCCCGCCGTCCAGCCACACCTCTTTTTCCCCTTGATCAGCCAGGCGTTGCAGGCGTGCGGGCCATTCCGCCGCCGCCAGCCCGTGGCGCACGGCCTCGTCGGTGAAATGCCATTGCGGCAGACACTCCAGGCACGCAATCGCGGTGGCGGCGTTATCGATCTGATGCCGCCCCGCCAGCGCCGGACGAAAGCGCAGCCGGTACCCCGCCGAGGTATAAACGCCTTCCCCGCCTTGCGCCTCCACCTGCCACGCTTCATGCATCGCGTAAACCGGCGCTTCCAGCACTTTCGCCGTGTGCAGGATCACCTCCATCGCCTGCGGATGCTGCCTGCCCACCACGCATTTCATTCCGCGCTTGATGATGCCCGCCTTCTCCCGCGCCACCGCTTCCAGCGTGCCTCCCAGATATTCGCAATGGTCGAGGGCAACCGGGGTGATGACGGTCAAGGCGGGCTTTTCAATCACGTTAGTGGCGTCCAGCCTGCCGCCCATGCCAACCTCCAGCAGCAGCACATCGGCGGGATGCTCCGCAAAGGCGGAAAAGGCGGCCGCCGTCGTCGCTTCGAAGAAGGTGACGGGAACTTTCCACGCCAGCGCCAGCACGGGCTCC
>JAFATP010000230.1 GCA_019243895.1 Alphaproteobacteria bacterium | reverse complement strand
GCAAATAACCCACAATCGGCGCGAATGGCAGATGCCAGTATGGCAATCAATGTATCTTGCCCGGCCAGGGCGTTCATACTGCGCTCCAGCGTTTCCGGCAAGGCATCGGCCCTGGCGAGCGCAGCGCCGATGTCGCGCGCCGCGCTCAATCCCGCCTTGACGGCCAGTAAATCGCGCGGACCGCCGCGCCCGAGCAGCAACCGCGTGCAGGCGCGCTCCACATCCGGGCATTGATGCAAATGCCGGCGGATCTCGCCGCGCAACGCTTCGCGTTCAACGAAAAACGCCACGCCACGCTGGCGCGCGGCAATTCGCTGCGGCTCCGTCAGCGGGGCGATCAGCATGGAGGCAAGCCTGCGCGCCCCCGAAGCGGTCACCGTGCGATCGATCACCGAAAGCAGGCTGCCCTGCTTCTGCCCGTTCAGGCATTGCGTAATTTCCAGGTTGCGCAACGTGGCGGCATCGATGGCCATATGCGCGCCGGGCTGCTCGCGGCGCGGCGGCGTCAGGCGCGGCAACGCGGTTTTCTGCGTTAGCTTCACATAATCCAGCAGCGCGCCGCAGGCGGCAACCTCGCCGGCCGAAAATTGGCCGAACGCTTCCAGCGACGTCACCGCATATGCCTCTTTCAGCAGCCGCTCGCAGCGCTTGGGCTCAAAAAGGCTGGCCGGCTGCAGCGAGAGGCCGGATTTCCATTCCGACAAACTCTCCGCAACGCGTTCCCACAGCGTGTCGGCGAGCAGAATTTCTTTAGCGCTTAGCCGCGCCAGCAAGGCCGCCAAGGCTGAGGATGCGACGGAGGTGACGCAGAACTCCGCCGTGGAAATATCCATCCACGCCACCGCGAGAGACTCTTTTTCCTGCGCGATGCACACCAGATAATTGGCCGCGCGCGCCTCCAGCAAGCTGTCCTCGGTGAGCGTGCCGGGGGTAATGAGGCGCACCACGTCGCGCCGCACCACGGATTTCGCGCCGCGCTTTTTCGCCTCCGCCGGATCTTCCATCTGCTCGGCCAGCGCCACGCGGCGGCCGGCTCGAATCAGCTTTTCCAGATACGCCTCGTGCGCGTGCGCCGGCACCCCGCACATGGGAATATCCTCGCCGTCATGCCTGCCGCGCTTGGTGAGCGCGATGTCCAGAATGCGCGAGGCTTCCGCCGCATCGTCGAAAAACAATTCATAGAAATCGCCCATGCGGTAAAACAGCAGGCAATCGGGATGCTGCGCTTTCAGCTCCAGATATTGCTGCATGGCGGGAGTGGATGAAGGAGCAGCCACTTTTTCGCTTGCATTCCCTGCCGCATTATGGGAAACCGAGGCTTTCTCAGCTAAATTCATAGGCTTATGTTGCGCCGCACCATTTCCGCTAAGCCGTTAACTTAACGTCCAGGAACCCTCATGTCCAAAGAAAAAGAGCCGATTACCGATGCCGACGCGCTTGCCTATCATGCGGAAGGAAAGCCCGGCAAGGTCGCCATTCTTCCCACCAAGCCGCTGATGACGCAGCGCGATCTTTCGCTGGGCTATTCGCCCGGCGTGGCGGTGCCGTGCCTGGAGATCGCCAAAGACCCGCTGAAGGCCTATGATTACACCGCGCGCGGCAATTTCGTGGCGGTGATCTCTAACGGCACCGCGGTGCTCGGCCTCGGCAATCTGGGCGCGCTGGCCAGCAAGCCGGTGATGGAAGGCAAGGCGATTCTCTTTAAGCGCTTCGCCGACGTGGACGCCATCGACATCGAAGTGGACACGCGCGACGTGGACGAGTTCGTCAACTGCGTGCGGCTGCTCGGGCCCAGCTGGGGCGGCATTAACCTGGAAGACATCGCCGCGCCGGAATGCTTCATCATCGAGTCGCGCCTCAAGGAATGCATGGACATTCCCATTTTTCACGACGATCAACACGGCACCGCCATCATCACCGCCGCCGCGCTGATCAACGCCGCCAACCTCACCGGACGCAAGCTTGCAAACATGAAGGTGGTGGTGCTGGGCGCGGGCTCCGCCGGCATCGCCTGCCTGGAGCTGATCAAGCGCATGGGCATCCGCCATGAAAACGCGCTGCTGGTGGATAAGCAGGGCGTGATCTATGAGGGGCGCACCGAGGGCATGAACCAGTGGAAATCCGCCCACGCCGTGAAAACCAACAAGCGCACGCTGGAAGAAGCCATGCAGGGCGCGGATCTGTTCATGGGCTTGGCCGCCAAGGGCGCCGTCACCAAGGAAATGGTGAAATCCATGGCGAAGAATCCCATCATTTTCGCCATGGCCAACCCCGACCCGGAAATCACGCCGGAGGAAGTCTATGAGGTGCGCAGCGACGCCATCGTCGCTACCGGCCGCTCGGATTATCCCAACCAGGTGAACAACGTGATGGGATTTCCCTACATCTTCCGCGGCGCGCTTGACGTTCGCGCCAGCCAGATCAACGAGGAGATGAAAATCGCGGCGGCGGAAGCCATCGCCAAGCTCGCGCGCGACGACGTGCCGGAGGAAGTATCCGCCGCCTATTCGGGCCGCAAAATGCATTACGGGCCGGAATATATCATCCCGGCGCCTTTCGACCCGCGCCTGATGACCACGGTGCCGGTGGCAGTGGCCGAAGCGGCGATGAAAACCGGCGTGGCGCGGCGCCCCATCGTCGACATCGCCGCCTACCGGAAAGAGCTGGCGGCGCGGCGCGACCCCACCGCCTCGGCCATGCAGCAGCTATTCGAGAAAGTGCGGCACAATCCGCAGCGCGTCATTTTCGCCGAGGGTGAGGAGGAAAAGATCATCCGTGCCGCCATTCAATGGCGCGATAACGGCTACGGCCAGCCGATCCTGGTCGGGCGCACCGAGAAGGTGAAAAATGCCGCCGCCGGCATGGGGGTAGACCTGGACGGCATCACCATCGCCAATGCCGCTGTCAGTCCGCATGTGGACGCGTATATCGACCATCTTTATCCGCGCATGCAACGCAAGGGATTCCTGTGGCGCGACGTGGCGCGCATGGTGAAGAACGACCGCAATATCTTCGCCGCCTGCATGCTGCAGCTGGGGCACGGCGATGCCCTGATCACCGGCGTCACGCGCAACTACACCGTGTCTCTGGATAATATCAGCCGCGTCATCGACACCAAGCCCGGCGAATTCCTGTTCGGCATTACGCTGGCGGTGGTGAAAGGCAAAACGCTCTTTTTCTCCGACACCTCCGTTAATGAGCTGCCGGAGTCGCCGCAGCTGGCACACATCGCCGTAAAAACCGCAGACCTCGCCCGCCGTCTCGGCCATACGCCGCGCGTGGCGTTTCTTTCCTTCTCCACCTTCGGCAATCCCATGCGCGAAAAAGCCGCGCGCATTCGCGACGCGGTGAAGGCGCTGGACGAGATGCAGGTGGATTTCGAATATGACGGCGAGATGTCCGCCGCCGTGGCGCTGAACAA
>JAFATP010000222.1 GCA_019243895.1 Alphaproteobacteria bacterium | reverse complement strand
TCAGTGAACTTGAAAGCATTGGAAAGCAGATTCTTCAGTACCTGTTGCAGACGCTTCGAATCTGTCATCAAGCTCCGCGGCAAGTGTGAATCGGAATGTATCTCGAAGGAGAGCTTTCTGTTTTCCGCCTCGTGCCGGAACGGACGACCCAACATATCCAGCAAGCTGGCAAAGAAGACTTCCTCCGCTTCGACGGACACCGTACCTGATTCAATTTTGGACAGGTCGAGAATGTCGCTGATCAGGTTGAGCAGGTCAGTGCCGGCGCCGTGGATTGTTCTTGCGAATTCAACTTGCTTTGGCGTCAGGTTCTTGTCGGGATTGTCGGTGAGCTGCTGTCCCAAAACGAGAATGCTGTTAAGCGGAGTGCGCAACTCGTGCGACATGTTAGCCAGGAATTCGGACTTGTACTTGGAAGTGAGCGCAAGTTCTTTGGCCTTCTCTTCCAACGCGCGTCTCGCCTGTTCGATTTCCTGGTTCTTACGCTCGACCTCGGCGTTCTGTTCGGATAGCTGTCGAGCTTTCTGAGCCAGCTGTTCGTTAGTCTGTTGCAATTCCTTCTGCTGCGTCTGCAGTTCTCCGGCCAACTGCTGCGATTGCTTTAGCAAGCCTTCGGTCTGCATCGTTGCTTCGATACTGTTGAGGACGATTCCGATGCTGGACGTGAGCTGTTCGAGGAAAGCCAGTTGGGAGGCGGTAAAGACTCCCAGAGTAGCAAGCTCGATGACTGCTTTGACACGATCTTCAAACAAAACCGGCAACACGATCACGTTTCTCGGAACGGCCTCGAATAGTCCGGACCGAATCGGGAAGGTGTGCTCTGGCAATTCGCTGAGCAGCATGCGCCGTTTTTCTTTGGCGCATTGGCCGAGAAGCCCTTCGCCGAGCTCGACCGTTTCGAGATAACCCTCGGGCGAGTTGGCGAATGCAGACAGCAGAACCATCCTGCCCGAATCCTCCGATTCCATCTGATAGATAAGACCCTGTTGCGCATTGACGAGTGGAGCGAGTTCGGAAAGCAGAGTGCGTCCCACGGTCGCCAGATCGCGTTGGCCCTGCAACATCCCTGTGAACCGTGCAAGGTTTGTCTTCAGCCAATCCTGCTCCGTATTGCGGTCGGTGGTCAGGCGGAGGTTATCGATCATCGTGTTGATGTTGTCTTTCAGTTCGGCCACTTCGCCGCTGGCCTCTACTTGAATGGAACGAGTGAGATCGCCTTTGGTAACGGCGGTTGCCACTTCCGCGATCGCGCGCACCTGGTTGGTGAGGTTGTCAGCTAGAAGATTGACGTTTCCGGTCAAATCCTTCCAGGTTCCGGCAGCGCCAGGAACGTTCGCTTGGCCTCCGAGGCGACCTTCTACACCGACTTCGCGAGCGACAGTCGTAACCTGGTCGGCGAACGTCGCCAGCGTCCCTGTCATGTTGTTAATGGTCTCGGCAAGAGCGGCTACTTCTCCCTTGGCGTTGACCGTCAGCTTCTTGGTGAGCTCTCCGTTGGCCACCGCGGTCACTACCTTCACGATTCCGCGAACTTGTTCCGTCAGGTTTGCGGCCATAACGTTCACGTTGTCGGTGAGATCTTTCCAGGTGCCAGCTACTCCCGGAACCTGAGCTTGTCCGCCCAGCTTACCGTCCGTTCCGACTTCGCGAGCTACGCGTGTAACCTCAGCGGCAAAAGCATTGAGCTGATCCACCATCGTGTCGATGGTGTTCTTGAGTTCCAGAATTTCGCCCTTCACATCGACCGTAATCTTGCGTGATAAATCGCCGCGAGCCACAGCCGTCGTGACTTCAGCGATGTTTCTCACTTGGCCCGTCAAATTTCCGGCCATCGCGTTCACTGAATCCGTTAGATCTTTCCACGTGCCGGCAACGCCGGGGACGTTGGCCTGACCACCTAGTCGGCCTTCGCTACCCACCTCGCGTGCGACGCGCGTTACTTCGGCGGCAAATGAGCGTAGCTGCTCGACCATCGTGTTGAGCGTTTCTTTCAGCTGCTGGATCTCGCCGCGGACATCGACGGTGATCTTCTTGGAGAGGTCGCCCGTTGCGATTGCCGTCGCAACTTCCGCGATGTTCCGCACTTGGCCGGTAAGGTTGCTGGCCATGAAGTTGACGTTGTCAGTGAGATCCTTCCAGGTTCCTGCGACGCCGGGCACATTGGCTTGTCCGCCCAGACGACCCTCGGTTCCGACCTCGCGAGCCACGCGGGTGACTTCGCCGGCGAACGCATTGAGCTGATCGACCATCGTGTTGATGGTGTTTTTGAGTTCTAGAATTTCTCCTTTCACGTCGACCGTAATCTTTCGCGAGAGATCGCCTCGAGCCACTGCCGTGGTGACCTCCGCGATGTTTCTCACTTGTCCCGTTAGGTTTCCGGCCATGGCATTTACCGAATCGGTGAGGTCCTTCCACGTGCCGGCGACACCCGGCACGTTGGCCTGTCCACCGAGTCTTCCATCGGTTCCGACCTCGCGAGCGACGCGGGTTACTTCGGCAGCAAACGATCGCAACTGCTCGACCATTGTGTTGAGCGTTTCTTTCAGCTGAAGAATTTCACCGCGAACGTCCACAGTGATTTTTT
>JAFATP010000092.1 GCA_019243895.1 Alphaproteobacteria bacterium | reverse complement strand
TTCGGACCAGATAAAAAGCGGATTACTGAGCGCAAATGATCATATCGCGCAAGATGCCGGGAAGGATATTGTTAAAAATACCGTTAATACCATTACGTCAGATCCTATACAAGGTACCCAGGCATTTACTCAAATGCTAACGCAGCTTGGGGATGTTGCAAAGCACCAGCAAGATGCAGCGGCCTATATTAACAGCATGAGTCCGGGCGGCACGGCTGCCTACGGCGCCGCGGCCGGCGCTGCGGTGCTGGGCACGGCAGGCGCGATTGCAGGCGCGGCCAAGGACGGCGTGGTGGGCTTCTTCACCAATCGCCTGGTGGAAGAGCGCAAAGTGGCCAGCCTGAACGCCGACCAACTGCCGCCGCCGAGTTAAGACGATATTCCGCCTAAGCGGTGATCACCGCCGCCGCCGATTTGCTCTCATCTCGCCTGACTTCGACCACGGCTCGCCAGGCCCGAGGCTCGTAGAGCCTGAGCCGGGGCGAGTGAAGCATTTAGCATGAAGCATTCACCATATAGACATACTTCATAGTCCGCCTTCGCCCTTCGGCTACGGCGCGACATCCGCTTCGCACGCTCCGGCGTAGTCACGCCGTACGCCGTAGCTATATTTTGGCTTCGCCAAATTAGCGAAGGCGGATGGTCGGGGCGAGAGGATTTGAACCTCCGACCCCCAGTCCCCCAGACTGGTGCGCTAACCGGGCTGCGCTACGCCCCGACGTGAAAAAACTTATGCGGCGGCGGCCTGCCGCCTGCCGTGAGGGCCGCACCATGCATGAGCTTTGCCGCCTTGTCAACGGACAAGCCGGGCGGCTGATGCATTCCCGCAACGTGAAGAAATTTTTCATTTTTTACTTTCACTTGCCGCTTTACTTTATGCGCTTTTTATCCTAGAGAGCCACCAGTTGCTTATGGTCGTTGATTGTAGGCGCTGCTCATCCCTCTGCAACTTTGGGGAATTACGACATGACATTCCAGCATCGCTCAGCGTTCAGCCTAGTTATCGCACTCGTTCTGTTCGCCGGAACGGCCTCGGCGCAGCTTGCGGTGCCTCGCCCGCCCACCGTGGAACCCGGGCGGCAGGATCAGCGGCTTCGCATTGAGAATGAAATGCCCCCCGTCGGCAACGATTCCATCATCACCGTGCCGAACGAGGCGGGGAAGGAACAGCCGCTGGCGGATAAGGTCACTTTCACGCTGAAGGGCATCGTGTTCGAAAACCTCAGCGTGTTCACCGAGGATCAGCTTCGCTCCGAATATGAAAGTTATATCGGCAAGGAAGTCACCTTAAATACGCTGCGCGAGATCGCCACCCGCATCACCACGCGTTACCGTAACGCGGGATACATTCTTTCGCGCGCCGTGGTGCCGCCGCAGCACATTAAAGACGGCATGGTGAAAATCCGCATCGTGGAAGGTTACATCAACAAAGTGCTGTTCGAAGGCGCGCCGCAATCCGGCCTGCTGGCGGAATACGCGGATAAGATCCGCAGCGCCAAGCCGCTGGACGCCGCCACGCTTGAGCGCTACCTGTTGCTGATGGATGACCTGCCGGGAGTGTCGGCGCATGCCGTGCTGCGTCCGTCGCAGGAAGCGCCGGGCGCGTCGGACGTGGTGGTGACCATGACCGAGAAAATGATTAACGGCTCGCTGACGCTGGATAATCGCGGCAGCCGTTATATGGGCCCGATCCAGGAAGGAGCCACGGTGAACGGCAATAATCTGCTGGGGCTGTATGACCGCACACAGCTTCACGGCGTGTTGACGGGCGACCCGAAGGAATTGCAATACGGAGAGATCGTGCACGAGGAACAGCTGGACAGCGAAGGCACCAAGCTTGCGCTTTCCGCCGCGCGCACGCATACGCGCCCGGGCTATCGCCTGAGCCCGTTTGATATCAACGGCCAGGATACGATTTATTCGGCGGCGATTTCGCATCCGTTCATCCGCTCACGCCAGACCAACCTCTTCGGCGATGCGCGGATCGATGTGCGCGACACCTATACCGATTCGCTGGGGGCAAAGCTGTATGATGACCGGTTGCGCGTGCTGCGCGTGGGCGGCGCTTATGATTTCGTCGACAGCTGGTCGGCGGTGAACAAGGTGCAAAGCGAGATATCGAAGGGATTCGATTGGGATGCGGGCGCCGCCGCGCACTCCCGCGCCACCGGCGACCCCAGCTTCCTCAAGGCCACCGCGCAGGCCAGCCGCCTGCAGCCGATCTCCGGCCCCTTCAGCCTGTATGTGGCCGCCAGCGGCCAGCTCTCCGCCAACACGCTGCTCGCCGCCGAAGAATTCGGCATCGGCGGCGAACCGTTCGGCTCAGCGTATGATCCTTCGGAGATCGTCGGCGATTCCGGCCTTGCCGGCCGCGCCGAGCTGCAATTCAGCCGTTCGGGCGATCTTGAGATTATCCCCACTTATCAGTTCTACGGTTTTTATGATATCGGCAAGGTGTGGATACGCGCCGCGCAGGCCGGCCAGAAGTCGGAGGCGTCGCTGGCCTCCGCCGGACTCGGCACGCGGTTTAATATCCTGGAGCCGGTGTCTGGCGAGCTCGAAGTCGCCTTGCCTCTGACACGGCCGGTGGCGGCAATGGGGCAGCATAGCGGAAATGATCCGCGCGTATTCTTCTCCCTTGCCTATCGCTACTAAGGAAAAGGCGCGCCGATGAGTGTGAGGGCGAGAATTACGGCAATAGGAAATTCATATTCTTCAGTGGATTAAATAATTGTCTTGCCCGAGTTTTAACCATGCGTTAAACAAATGCCTGTCCATTAAACGTGCGGCGGGAGGGATTGCCGCTTCGCTATATCGGCGCTGCCAGAAATCATCCCATTATCGATTAACACGAAATTTATCGATTAACACAAAAGGTCGAATTTTATGAAAACCATCGCATCGCATCTTTATAACAGTTCCGCGCTTTATAGCCGTCATAGCCGCTTCATCGGCGGACTGGCATTCTCCGTCGCGGCCCTTGGCGGTGCGCAGGACGCTTTCGCGCTGCCTCAAGGCGCGCAAACCGTGTCCGGCCAGATTGCGGTTTCTCAGCCGGCCTCCACTCAGCTCATCGTCAACCAGAGCAGCGATAAAGCCATTATCAACTGGCAGAGCTTCGACATCCTGAACGGCGAATCCACGCGCTTCGTTCAGCCGTCCTCCGGCTCCGTTGCGCTTAACCGCATTACCAACGGCAATCCCACCCAGATTCTCGGTCAGCTTTCCGCTAACGGCCACCTGATGGTGGTCAATCCCAACGGCGTGTTTTTCGGCCCGTCGTCGCATGTCGATGTCGCCGGCCTCGTCGCCAGCACCGCCGATATCAGCAATGCGAATTTCCTTGCGGGACATTACGTGTTCGATAAGCCCGGCAAGCCTGACGCCAGCATCGTCAATAAAGGCCTCATCACGGCGGCCGAAGGCGGCCTAGTTGCGCTGGTAGCGCCCGGCGTAGAAAATGATGGCGTAATCAGCGCCAAGCTCGGCACGGTGGCGCTCGGCGCCGGTCAGACCTTCACCCTCGATCTGTACGGCGACAATCTCTATAGCTTCGCCGTCGGACAGAAAGCAACGGCGAAGGCCAAGGATCAGGACGGCAACGTGCTGCCCGCCGCCATTGTCAACACCGGCACCATCTCCGCCGAGGGCGGCACAATCTATATGACCGCGCGTGCGGCGAAGGAAGTGGTGGATCAGGCCATCAACACCACCGGCATTGTCGAAGCCACCGCCTCGCGTGAAATCGGCGGCGAAATCGTGCTCGACGGCGGCGAAGGCGCTGTAAGCATCTCCGGCACGCTCGATGTTTCCGGCAAGAAAGCGGGTCAGAAGGGCGGCAAGATTAAGGTCACGAGCAGCAAGATCGATCTGGCTGGCTCTCTCGATGCCTCCGGCGATGCCGCCGGCGGCACCGTGTTGGTGGGCTATGATTCGCGCAACCCCGGCAGCATGACCAAGGCCGACTCCGTCACCGTGAAACAGGGCGCGCTGATCGACGTCAGCAGCGCCAACGGCACCGGCGGTTATGCCGAAGTGTCCGGCAACAGCGTCGCCCTTCCTTCCGGCCAGTTCTTTAAGGCCGCCGGCCCGCAGGGCGACGGCACGCTGGTGCTGGATCCGGGTGATTTCACGATCGGCACCAGCGGCAGCGGCAACGACTACTGGAACAACATCGACCTCGCCAATAATTTGAACGGCGGCAACATTACGATCGACACCAACGGGGGGAACGCGACCAACGGCAACCCACCCAATATATATGTCTATGCGCCGGTCAACTGGAATGGCTCCGGCTCGCTCACGCTTAGCGCCGGGCACGATATCGATGTCAACGCCAATATCGTCTCCACCTGGTCGCACGGCAGCGGCGCGCAGGGCGGCATCACCATGACCGCCGACACCGACGGTTCGGGCGGCAGCATCAATATCGGCAATGCCAACTGGTTCTCCGTCGCGGGAGTGCAGGTTTCCACCGTCAACGGCAATATCACCCTCACCGCCAAGGGCACGTCCTCCGACAATGTCAACATCGGCAGCTCCGCGTTCCTCGGCGGCGGCAAGACCAAGGTGCAAACCGGCAGCGGCACGCTGGATATTGAAGCGGGCAGCCAGATCAACATCGGCAGCACCGCGACCTTCGGTGGCGACACCAATGTCGGCACCGTCAGCGGTAACCTCTTCCTCACCTCGAACGAAAGCGGCTCCGGCGGCGACATTAACATTTTCGCTTCTCCCATTTCCGGCATCAGCCACGTGTATTCGACCTCCGGCGCGATCAGCCTGCAGGCCAACGGCAGCGACCTCATCATGAACACCAACGCCGGCAACCTCGGGGATGCCAGCGTGTTCAGCACCGGCAGCGCGTCGAATATCGAAGTGTACGCCAATAACGTGACGCTCACCGGCGGCGCCACCATCAGCGCCGGCAATGACCTGCAGCTCAATAACACCGGCGTGTTCTCCAGCGATACGAAGTTCGTGCTCTCCGGCCTCAATGTGGCGCTGAACCAGAATGTCGGCGGCAGCATCCAGAACGCCATCGACGCCATCAATCCATCTTCCGGCACCGGCACCGTCACACTGGGCGACGGCACATG
>JAFATP010000303.1 GCA_019243895.1 Alphaproteobacteria bacterium | reverse complement strand
ATAGGTGTTCTTGGGCCGGACTTTGCAGTGGAGCCACTCCACCAGGAAGTCACGAACCGCTTGTTGGATGATATCGGGAGAGGTTGTCCATTGATCTCCACACGATACGCGCCAGGCGTCGGTGTCCAGATACTGAAAAAAGGCAAGAATGCTGTTGAGATAAGTCCTGGCAGTCCCATCAGAAAGTTGCTGCTTGAGTTGGTGGTAAAATATCGTCAGTGGAAAATGGGGTCGGCCATCAGCATCAACGACCACCAGGGAATAAAGACTCTTCACGGTGGAAGGCCGACGAACAACCCGGAAATTTTGGATAGTTTTACTCATCTATAGCACCCCCTGGGTATATAACAGAGTATGCTGTAGAATGAGTAACCTTACTAGGAGCTCTCTCCTATGCTCTCGACAACACCGATTACAAACTTTCTCAAAGAAGTGACGGACCAGGGAAAGTTACAGTATGATCATCTGCTTGGCGTCTGTCTGGTGGCTGCTGGACGTGGGAACACGATTCCACTCAAAGAAATCCTAGACCAGCCTGAGCCGACCTGGCTGCAATGGCGTCGCCGCCTCGATTCGATGCAACCCTTCTGTCGGGTGCTCAGCCACACCTCCGAAGAAGTTCGCGAGATCCTGGCGACCCTGGAAACGGTGTTCCAGCCGCTGTTGCCGCAACTCAACCTTCGTCGATGGACTTCATCGATCTATGACTGGCTCACACAACCACCCCTCGATCCGACCCGCTCAGGCCGGGTGACGATGGACAACCTGATGAAGCTCGTGATCGCCGCTCTGGAATGGTCGTATGAGGCAAAGGCTCCTGATGTACAAGTCAGGTGGCTGGAGCGTGCCGCAGAGTGGCTCGTGCTGCGCCATGATACGCTGTGGATTATCGATGGAGCCGTGCCTGGCGTGGAAACAGATCAGGCTGAGATCCTCTCGCCTGCGCAGGAGAGTGAGACGCAAGCAGAACAGGTCTCTTCCTCAAACGAGGTGCAAAAGGTTTCATCTTCGACTCCTACAGAACAGACGACTGGGGCACGGTCTCGGAAGGGTGCGGTGTCCGAAGTCACCGCATCGGACAAATGCACGTTTTCTGGGGTTGTGCTCATTGACCTCAAGCGTTTTGAGGAGAGCAGTGTCGCGCGTGTGGAGTGTCCTGGCTGTGGGAGAGTATGGACCCTTTCTCCAAGCGGGGGAGTCCTGCGCTTCAAGTCTCACGACAGACGCAAAACGAACACTCCCAATACCGGACGACGGTGGGCCAGGGGGGAAAGGGAAACAGACTGGGATGTGATCGGAGGGGAAGCAGAAAGATCAGTTGAGGTTGACATGGAGACAAGGTGATGCCCGATGCCTGCAAGCCATACACAATCACTTTGACGCCTCCCCTTGCGAACATGACCGACTGTTTCTCTGCTTTCTGGAAAGAGGGAGCCACGCGAGCCGAGCAGGTGTACACGCAAAGGGAGGAGCAGAGGTAGCATGATTCCACAAGCGATGGAGAATTATTTTATTGCCAGTACTGGGGCAAGCGCCGCCTTAGTTGGACTGCTCTTTGTGGCCATCTCGTTATGGCCGCGGGAGAAAATGAGTGGAGCCCCATCGGCCTGGCGAGCCGTAGCTGGCGGTTCTTTTTTTGCCTTTGTCAATATTTTTTTGATCTCGTTGAGTGCTCTCATTACCGGTTTGAATCACGGATGGCTTGTCCTGGTGATGGGCCTGCTTGGGATTGGCAATAGCCTGTTGCTCGGTCTTCCCTTGTTGAGGCCAACTCCTGATTGGAAAGCACATCCCTCCGTCCTCCTCGCGAACCTGGTGATGGTCTTTTACGGCCTCGCTCTGTATCTAGCAGAAGGCTATTTTGGTGTACGCCTGCTGCTCGTGCCTGATGATGCGCTTGCGGTGGAGGCAATAGCCCAGGTGCTGGTGCTCTATGCTCTTGGACTCATTCGTGCCTGGGAGCTTGTGGGGATTGAACAGATCGGCCCCCGAAAGTGGTTGAATCCTCTGCGAGTGCTCCCCCGTTCGCAGATCAAGCGGAAAGATCACGAAGAAGGCAGATCCATCTCGAGCGATCAGCAATGAGGGTTTGTTTCCTTTCCCAGATGGGGGCAGCTCTCAAGAGAGCTGTTGTGATCCATGTGTGACAAACCTTCTGGCAAAAGGCAGAAGTCTTCACAAAAGCCGGGCCTGCGGAAGAGCCATATCTTGCCAGTACATCAGATGACAAAAATCCGTCTGATCTATGAGCAACCCTCACCCCACGTAACTCTCTCTTACAATTTTCAATGGCATTCACACTCAATCTGAAGCGGCTTCTCACATGGTGAATGGTTGTGCTGCTCACTCTTCATGCTGATTGCTCACTCGTCACCTCAAAATCTGCCCACTTGTCACCTTATTTACCAGCTGGATCGCCCAGACCAACTCGCTGTTGAAGGAACGGCGATGTTTTTGAGCAGAGCGCCGTAACCCCTCATCAATATCAACAGGAAGGTACACCGTTTTCTTTTTGATAGAAGCTGCTTCTTCTTTCATACCATCACTCTACCATTGTTTTGCAGGTATTACAACGGGTATGTATTTTACATACCCCTTGCTGAATCGGCCTGTAATGGCATTTCAGAAACTGTCTGAAAAATCATTTCACCTGGCTCTAGAAGGGGCATAA
>JAFATP010000188.1 GCA_019243895.1 Alphaproteobacteria bacterium | reverse complement strand
GCAGCCTAGTTGCAATTGCTCGCGCTGGTGAGTATAGATTGTGTATGCCCAAAGCACGCATTTACCGGCCGGATAAAACGGCCATGCAATCCGGCAAGGCGGGGATGAAACGCTGGATATTGGAATTCGCGCCCGACCAGCCTTATTTCATCGACGGCCTCATGGGCTGGACCGGCATGCGCGATATGACGCGCCAGCTTGTTTTACGCTTTGCCACCAAGGAAGAGGCGGTGGCTTACGCCAAGGCCAACGGCATCGAGTTCGAGCTTTTCGAGCCGCATGTGCGGCGGCAGGTGAAAAAAACCTACGCCGATAATTTCCGCTATCAGAAGCCCGCTTAGGGCTGCGGCGAGGAAACGCCGGTCGTTTGCGCGCGGTCAGCATGCGCAGGGCGCTCGGTGTCCAGGCGAGTGGAAAGCGCTTTCGCTTCCTGCGGCGTCAGCGTGAAGGCGCGCGGCTGTTCCGGCTGCAATCCCTGCCCGCGTCCGCGGTATTCCCCGTGCGCCGCGACATACGCTTGCGCATCGGCATATTCTTTTTCCTGGCGGGCCTTATCCTGATTGCCGCCGATAACGCCCCCCGCCACCAATCCAGCCCCACTACCCAGCCCCATTAACAAATAGGCTGAAGCAGGATCCAAGTGCATTGCCAGGGCGGCCGCCCCTGCCACAACGCTGAGGGCGATTGAGCCGAGCACCGCCCCGACGGCTACCGCCTTATTCCAGAACGTTGGTTCACTGACGATCTTGCCATTCTCCGCTTCATTTTCCATGCGGCTTTTACCGATCATGCCGCCAATTAATCCACCAACCGGGCCGCCAATGAACGGAGAAGCAATCAGCGAGCCGATCGCCGCGCCGAAGGCCGTGTCTCGATTCCAGAAGGTGGGAGCATCTGTGCTTGGTACACGGTAAGAAGGATTTGCCATATGTTGCCTCACATTATCGTTTATGGCGCATCATAACATTTCGAGATATTAAGATATATGACAATTCCATGAATTCATCCTTTTGGCAGATTCAACACGACCTTTGCCGCGCGCGTAGCGGGATCATCCCCGGGAATCCGCAGCTTTTCCAGCTGTGCCGAAGCTATCTCCACCTGGTGCGCCGCGGCTTGCGGGTCGTTCATTAACGCCTCCAGCGCCTCCGCCAAGGCGGAAGAGGTGCAGTCCTCCTGCAATAATTCAGGGATAACCTCTTCGCCCGCCATAATATTAATCAGATTCACCTGGGGAATGTTGATCATTCGCCGCAACACCCAGGCGCTAACGGGATGAGCGCGGTAAGCCACGATCTGCGGAACTCCCGCCTGCGCTACTTCCAGAGACACCGTGCCGGACTTGGCCAGCGCGATGGTGCTTGCGGCCAGCGCGCCGCGCCTGTCTTGATCGTCGCTTACCACCACCGCCCGCAGCGGGCAGCCCTTAAAAAACTTCGCCAGCATCGGCAGCAGCCGCTGGTGCACCGGCGCGGCGATGGCAAGCCCCGGATGCGTTTCCGCTAGCTTTACGATGGCCGGCGCGAAGATCGGCATATGACGGCGGATTTCGCCTTCCCGGCTTCCCGGCAGCAGCGCCAGTAGCGGCGTCTCCGCGGACATCTGATATTTTTCGCGAAAGGCCCGGCCATCTCCCTTCGCCTGATAGGCTACCGGATGGCCGACGAAAGTGGCCGCCAGCCCTTCCGCCTCGAAATAAGGAGGTTCGAACGGCAAAAGGCAGAGCAGGTGGTCGAAAAGCTGCGCGCAGCGGGCGGCGCGCTCGGGCTTATAGGCCCACACGGTCGGCGCCACGTAATGCACCAGCCTGGCATGCACGCTGCCGGATTTTCGCAGACGGTCGGCGAGGCGGAAATTGAATCCCGGCGAATCGATGGTCACCACCACGTCCGGCTGCTTGGCGATGATATCCTCCGCCACCAGATTGATGCGGGCGTGCAAGGTGATCAAATGCGGCACGATCTCCACAAATCCCATCAGGGAGAGTTCGTGATAAGGGAAAAGGCTTGCCAGCCCTTCCGCCTCCATTTTTTCGCCGCCCACGCCGGAGAACCGCACATCGCCCGCGGTTTGCGCCTTCAGCGCCGCCATCAGCCCGGCCCCCAGCGCATCGCCGGAGGCTTCCCCCGCCACCAGATAACAATGAAGCGCCATATCAAAGTGTCCTTTTGATGGTAAGCACGTAATCACCGGGCGGCACTGCGACCTTCATCCATCCGCTGCCTGTTTCCGGCTGCAGATCCGCCGCATGGTGATCATATCCGGCCTGCCAGTTCGGAAAGAAACGGTGGCGCAGCCGGATCACCGCCTGTGTCTGCGCATGGACTTTCAACGCAATTCCCCGCCACGACCATTGCATCACCGTCACCTCCGCCTTCCCTTCCACCACATCGGCCAGCGCCTGCTGCCCGCGCGACCGCTGCTGCGCCAGCACATATTCATAGGCTTCCTGCCCGGCATATTCGGGCGGCGTCCAACGGGTGCGATATTCGTTGGGGCGCACGTACCGCGCCTCAATCAGCCGGTTAAACGCCTCGTCATGCGAAACATCCCGCGATTGTACCACGAAAAATGCAAAAAAAAGAAGAAACCCAAGCAGGACGGCATAATCGGCGCTCCCGGTTTTCTGAGCCCGCGCGCTGGGCAGGAAACGCATGTAGACGGCGCACAGGTAGGCGAGCGCCATCATCATCACGCTCTGCATGCGCCAGGGAAAGGCCAGCGGCCCGGCGGCATTGATCATCGCCCATATGCGCGCGCTGAGAGGCAGCATGAGGAAAAGCGCCGCCGCCGCCGCCAGCGCCCAGGCGATGCATTCGCGCCTTACCGCCGCATCCGTCAACCGTTGCCTCCGCGCCGCCGCCAGCACGCTTATTGTTGCAATGCCAATGGCCGTTATTATCGCGCCGATCAGCACCCGCAGCTGGACATGACCGAAATGCGTCAGGCTCACTGTGCCATTGGCCCAGGGCGAAAGCGTGTTGGCGCCCGGATCGACGAACGGCAGATAGCGCCACGCCGGCCACAGATAAAAACTGCACGCCGCCGCCGCAATGACCGCCGCCGCTCCCATCGAGATGAGCGGAGTAGAACGGCGCGCTGTCGCCAGCATATAGATGCTGATGCCGATCAGCATTCCGACGGTGGCCTGCACGTGGCACAGCAAACACACGGTAATCGCCGCCGCCATGCCAGCAACGCGCGCAGCACTCAGCCGCGGCGCGAAGGCCAGCCGCCGCGCCTGGAGACACATCAGCGGCGCGAACGCCAGAAACCAGTTCTCCGCGAAGGCATGGCGGAAGAACATCAGCTCGAGGTGATATGGCATGAACAAATAGAGGATCGCCGCCGCCAGGGCGCACCGCTCTCCCGCAGGCACGCGCAGCCAATGCCAGCAGGTGATACCGGAAAGAACGGTCGCGGCGAAGGTGGAAAGCACATAGAGCTGCTGGATGCTGACACCAAGCCAGGTAACGGGATACAGCAGGGAGGTGAGATAATACGGCAGCGGAAAATAAAAAAAGAATACCGGCGACCCAAGCCCGGCATCCGCGTCGAAGCACCAGCGGGGGTAAGGATCCCCCTGCCATAGCTGCCCGGCGAAACAGTGGATCCACACCAGATGCACCGCGGCGTCGCCGCCCATGGGCACCAGCAGATAAGGCGCCTGCGCCACGCACGCCGCCGCCATAATCAGCCCGCAAGTGCGCTTCGGCATGCCCATTTCAAGCGCTCACGTAATGCCTGTCACAAACAGGCCATATTGATCCGCCAGCCGCACCAGCGCATCGCGGTTGATCAGCACTGCCTTCCCCGCCTCCACGGCGATGCCGAGACAGCCCGCCGCATGCGCTTTTTGCACCGTCTGCTCTCCGATGCTCGGCAGATCGGCGCGGGCGTCCTGGCCCGGCTTGCATGCTTTCACCAATACCGCCCGCTTTTGCTCACGCATCAGGGAAGCGCAGCGCTCAATCAGCGCGTCTGTGCCTTCCGCCGCTTCCACCCCCAGCACGTAACCGCTTTCCACCACCACCGCCTGACCGATATCCAGCGCGCCCACCGCCCGCGCCGCCTGAAACCCCAGCGCGATATCCTCCTCGGCGCGCGCATCCGGTTGCATCGCGGTGTACACGCCCTCCGGCGCCAACAGTCCCTGCCCGATTGATTGCGTCCCCACCACCCGGAACCCTTCGCTTTCGAGAAAACGGACGATCTCTTTCAGCAGCGCATCGTCGCCGCCGAACAGCTTCAGCCCCAGCTTGGCCATCAGCCGCGTGCCGGTGGCGTCCAGCCCCAGCTTGCTCATCGGCGGCCGCTTGATATGCCCGGCCAGCACGATCTCTTCCACCTCCGCTTTTTTTAAAAGCGCCAGCGCCGTGCCGATGGCTCCTACCGGCACAAACGCGTGCGGAACGTCTGCGAACGGGGCTTCGTGAGCAGCGCCCTCGATGCCCAGGATGAAAAAATCCCGTCCTTCCTGGCGACATGCGTCGATCAACTGGCCCGGCATGGCGCCGCCGCCGGCAATGATGCCGAGCTTAGGCGGCATCGTCCGCGCTTGCGGCTTTCGGCACGCAAAGCTGCCGCTTGCTGTCGCCGCGGATGAAGTTCAAAATCTCCGCCGCCGCCGGTTCGCCGCCGTGGCTGCGCATCAGCGCTTCCGCCCGCGCCGCCAGCGTCTGTTCGCTGCTTTCGAAGAGCGTCTTATAAACGTTGCGCAGCGCGTGAATGGTTTCGCGCTCGAAGCCGCGCCGCTTCAGCCCCACCAGGTTCAATCCCGCAAGAT
Organism: Alphaproteobacteria bacterium; assembly: GCA_019243895.1. Taxonomy (GTDB): domain Bacteria; phylum Pseudomonadota; class Alphaproteobacteria; order Rickettsiales; family SXRF01; genus JAFATP01. The sequence goes on along the minus strand of JAFATP010000188.1, from coordinate 323 downwards.
GCGCGCGCTCGCCCATCACGGAGCCGTAGGGTATCACATCATGCTCCACGCCGGACATGCCGCCGATGATGGCATGGCGGCCGATGCGCACGAATTGATGCACCGCGCTTAACCCGCCGATGATGGCATGGTCGCCCACCGTGACATGGCCGGCCAGCGTGGCATTATTGGCAAGAATGATATGGTCCCCAAGCTGGCAGTCGTGGGCGACGTGGCTCCCCACCATGAACAGGCAGTGATCGCCAACCCTGGTGACCATGCCGCCGCCCTCCGTGCCGGGATTCATCGTCACATGCTCGCGGATGGTGGTGTGGCTGCCGATG
>JAFATP010000081.1 GCA_019243895.1 Alphaproteobacteria bacterium | reverse complement strand
GACGCCGTAAAGCGTGCTGCGAATGCGCGTGAACCGCGCGGCAGGCGGCTGCCGCCCGCGCCATTACACGTTTCTGCCTGGCCCTGCGCACGAGGGCTTATGATATATATTGATAATCGATTATCAATAGTGTAGTGGTGGCTTTACTGAATGAGGAATTTAACGATGTTTTACTGGAGTGCTTCGCGCCGGGCGCTGGCGGCGCTGGGTGTGACGGGTTTATTATGGATTATCAGCATCTGCGCCATGCACGCGGGCGCGGCGCCGTGAGCGCGGCGCTGCGTCTGGAGCGCCTGACCGTATGCTATGACGGACGTCCCGCCATAGAGAATATCAGCGGCGAATTTGCCGCCGGCTCGCTGACTGCCGTCATGGGCGGCAACGGCGCCGGCAAAACGACCTTGCTGCTGGCCCTGGCCGGAATGATCGCCCCCGCTGCCGGCCGCATCGAACGGCCGGTTTCGGCGCAGACGCTGGCCTATCTGCCGCAGGAGGTCTCATTGGAGCGTGATTTTCCCTTGAATGTGGCGCAGCTGGTAGCTACCGGCCTGTGGCGGCGGCGCGGCGCGCTCGGCGCCATCACCGGCCAGGACCGTGACACCGTAGGCCACGCGCTGAAAACGGTCGGACTCGAAGAGCAGGCGCAGCGTGGGCTGGCGGCGCTTTCCTCCGGGCAGTTCCGTCGCGCGTTATTCGCCCGCCTGCTGGTGCAGGACGCGGCGCTGATATTGCTCGATGAGCCTTTCACCTCCGTGGACGATGAAACGGTAGCGCGACTGCTTTCCCTTATCTTGCGCTGGCGCGAGGAGGGGCGCACCGTTATTTGCGCACTGCATGACGAAGCGATGGCGCTCCGCTATTTCCCCTGGTGCCTGCTGCTGGCGAAAACCTGCGCGGGCTGGGGGAAAACCGCTGAACTGCTGGCGATGTCGCGCCCCGTGCCGCGCCTTCCCGCGGAGAGCTACGCATGATGGAAATCTATGGCTATCTGCTAAAGCCTTTCGTGGAGTACGGCTTCATGGCGCGGGCGCTGGCTGCGTGCCTGGTACTGGCGGCGGGCAGCGCGCCGCTTGGCGTGTTCCTGGTGCTGCGGCGCATGACGCTGATGGGAGACGCCCTTTCCCACGCCATCCTTCCGGGGATCGCCGTGGCATTTCTGATTCGGGGCCTGGCATTATGGCCAATGACGCTGGGCGGGCTGTCGGCCGGGCTGGCGGTGGCGTTTTTCGCCAACGGCGTCACCCGCGCCACCAAGCTGAAAGAAGATGCCAGCTTCATGGCCGCGTATCTGATGGCGCTGGCATTGGGAGTAGCCATTATCTCCATGAAGGGCAACGCGGTGGATTTAATGCACGTGCTGTTCGGCAACGTGCTGGCGGTGGACAATGCGGCGCTCTCCATGCTCACGCTGATCGCGGGTATTAGCCTGGTTACCCTTGCGCTCTGCTACCGGGCGCTGGTGGTGGAATGCTTTGATCCTTTTTTTCTGCGCTCGGTGAATGGAAAAGGTCGGGTGGCGCGCCAAGTGTTCTTTGCGCTGGTGGTGCTGAATCTGGTGGCGGCGTTTCAGGCGCTGGGCACGCTGATGGCGCTGGGGCTGATGGTGCTGCCGGCCATCGCCGCCCGGCTCTGGACCAACGGCATCGATGCTGCCATTATCGCCAGCATGGGCTTCGCCTTCCTTTCCGCCTTTGCCGGGTTGCTGGTTTCTTTTCATTTCGGCGTGCCGTCCGGCCCGGCCATCGTGCTGACCGCCGGAGCGATTTATCTCGCCTCCCTGTTTGGCGCGCGGAGGCCGCGGCTGCATGGGGCTTTTCTCTTACTGCCGCTGCTGCTGACGCCGCTTTCCTCCCATGCGGCGGAGAAGCTGCGCGCAGTAGCCAGTTTCAGCATCATCGGCGATATACTGCACGAGGTAGGAGACGACAGCATCGCCATCACCACGCTGGTGGGGCCGGATGGCGACGCCCATGTGTATGAGCCCACCCCCTCCGACGTCACGGCAGTGGCGCATGCCGATCTCGTCTTCGTCAACGGCCTGGGCTTTGAGGGCTGGATGGAGCGCCTGATCAGCGCCTCCGCCAGCAAAGCCAAGGTGGTGGTGGTCAGCCAGGGCATCGCCGTGCGTGACGGTGATCCCCATGCCTGGCAAGACTTACAGAACGGCATGATCTATGCGGGCAATATCCGCGACGCGCTGGCGGCGGCCGATCCCGTGCATGCGGAAGCGTTCAAAACCAACGCCGCGCATTACATAAAAGAGCTGGAAGGCCTGGACGCCTGGGCCAAGCTGGAGATCGGCAAGGTGCCCGTATTCAAGCGCAAGATCATCACCACGCATCATGCCTTTAATTATTTCGCCGGAGCCTATGGCATCAACCTGCTGGCGGTGCAGGGCTTAACCACCGCCAGCGAGCCCTCCGCCGAGACGATGGCGGCGCTGGTGGATCAGATTCACCGCGATAAGATCACCGCGCTGTTTTTGGAAAATATGAGCGATCCGCGGCTGATCAGCCAATTACAATCCGAAGGCGCGGTCATCGGCGGCACGCTTTATTCGGATGCGCTCTCGCCCCCGGACGGCCCGGCAGCGACCTATACCGCCATGTTTCGCCATAACGTTACCATGATGGCGGACGCCATGAAGCGCAATCCCGGTTGACCCCGTGCTGGAAATTCGCGGACTGGAAGCGGGGTATAATGGAAAAGCCGTGGTGCGGCTTGCGCAGTTTACGCTGCCGCGCGGCGAGCATTGCCTGGTGCTGGGAGCCTCCGGCAGCGGCAAGACAACGCTGCTTTACACCATTGCCAACCTGCTCGCGCCGGTGCGCGGAGATATTGTGCTGGAAGGAGAGAATATGGCGGCCAGGCGCGGCCGCGACGCCGATTCCTTCCGCGCGCGGCATATCGGCATCGTCCACCAGACGCTGCATATGGTAAACGCCGTTTCCGTGCTGCAAAACCTGCTGCTGACGCAATATGCCGCCGGCATCCGGCAGGATGCGGCGGCGGCGCTGCGCTGGCTGGAGCGGCTGGGGCTGAGCGCCCAGAAAGACGAAAAGCCGGTAAGCTTAAGCCAGGGCCAGCGCCAGCGCCTGAGCATCGCCCGCGCCGCCATTAATGCCCCGTCGCTGATCCTGGGCGACGAGCCCACCTCCGCGCTGGACGACGCGGCGTGCGAAAACGTGATGCGCGTGCTGCTGGAAGTCGCCGCCGCCTCCCGCGCCAGCCTGATGGTCGCCACGCATGACCGTCGCATCGAGCGTCATTTTCAGCACCGCCTCCTGCTGGAGGGCGGCGCGTGAACACGCCGGGCTTGAGCTTCGCCTATCTTCGCTACAAGCCGCTAGCCGCCGCGGTGAACATCGTGATTTCCGCCAGCGGCATCGCCCTGATTGCGGCGCTTCTTCTCATCCGCTCCCAGGCGCAGGTTGAGTTCGGCCGGAACCTGGAAGGGATCGACCTGGTGGTCGGCGCCAAGGGCAGCCCGTTGCAGCTGATCCTCTCCGCCGTATTCCATGCCGATATTCCCACCGGCAACATTCCGCTGGCGGAAGCCGAGAAACTGCAAGCGCATCCCCTGGTGGGGCAGGTCATTCCGGAGGCGCTCGGCGATAATTTCCAGGGCTTTCCCATTGTCGGCACCGAGCCCGCATACGCCGCGCATTACGGCGCGAAGCTGCAACCCGGAGGGAGATGGTGGTCGCAGCCGATGGAGGCCGTGCTGGGAGCGGAGACGGCGCGGAAAAGCGGCATGACGCCGGGTGCGAGTTTCACCGGGTCGCACGGGCTGGCCGCGGGCGGGGAGGAGCACAAGGAATTCCCTTACCGCGTGGTGGGCGTGTTGCAGCCGAGCGGCACGGTGATCGACCGCTTGGTGTTAACGAGCGTGGAAAGCGTCTGGCGCATTCACGAGCACCATCACCACGACGACGGCGACGCGGGCGAAGAAGCGGAGGAGAAGGAGCGTGCACCGGGCTCGGGCGGGCGGGAAATCACCGCGCTGCTGATCCATTATCAATCGCCGCTGGCGGCGGCAACCTTGCCGCGGCTGGTGAACGCCTCCACTTCCCTGCAGGCGGCAAGCCCGGCCTTCGAAGCGGCGCGGCTGAATAACCTGCTGGGCGCCGGCGCGGAAGCGCTGGAAGCGCTGGGCGGATTATTGATCCTGCTGGCGGGATTCGGCGTGTTCGCCGGTCTTTATAACGCGATGGACGAGCGGCGTTATGACCTGGCGCTGCTGCGCAGCTTCGGCGCCCGCCCCACCCGGCTTTTCGCGCTGACGCTGACCGAAAGCGCGATGATCGCCCTGCTCGGCTGTGTGCTGGGATTGGCGCTCGGTCATCTATGTACCCATTTGGCGGGGGCGTGGCTTGCTTCCTCCCGGCACCTGCGCCTCACCGGCGCAATACTGCTGCCGGAAGAGGCATGGCTGGTGCTGAGCGCCTTCGCCCTGGCGGCTTTTGCCGCCGCGCTGCCGGCGCTGCGCGCTTACCGCACCGATGTCTTCCACACGCTGGTGCTGCGATGAGAATGGCGCTGCGTCTGGCCGCGCTGGCGGCGCTGCTTGCGGCCACGGCGGGGTTTTCCTCCCAGCCCCTGTCCGAGCGCCAGGCGCAGGACCGGCTGCCGCAATCCAAAGATCAGCTATGGCACGTGCTGGGCCAATGCAAAGTAAAGCTGGACGCCAAGAAATATACTTACAGTATCCGCTACACGCCGGAGGTGCAGGCCCTCAACAGCACCGATATCCGCATCAGCGGCTTCATGCTGCCGCTGGAGCCGACCGAGAAATTCAAGCATTTCCTGCTGGCCAAGCGCACGCCCACCTGTCCGTTCTGCCCGCCGGGGGAGCCCAATGAGATTGTGGAAGTCTTTTCTGCTGCGCCGCTGCGCTGGGAAGAGCAGCTGATTACCGTGAAAGGCACGCTGAAGCTGGTCACCCAAGGCGACAAGGGTATTTTCTTTCAGCTGCAAAACGCGGTGAAGCAATAACGCTTACCAGGCGAGCACGCCCACCGGGATCGAATAATTGACCAGCAGCGTCTGCGCGCCGGGGTTATGACTGTAAATGCTGGCATTGGAGATGTGATTGAATGCCACGCCGATGCGTTGCGTATTCGGCAGCTGGTAATCCAGCTCAATGCCGGAGCGGAACTCAACCGGTCCGCCCAGATCCTTGCCTCCGCTGTGATGATAATAACCTGCCATGAAATTGGGAATCAGCAACAGCTGGCTCTGCATCAGCGGAATTTCCCAGTTGATGCCGCCATACGCATAGGTATCGCCGTGATTATCCACATTGGCGCCGAAAGTGGGGCGCACGCCGAAATCCCATTGATGGAAGCGATATTCCACGCCCAGCTGGCCAGCACCCTCCTTCTGGAATATGCGGTAGGCGCCGATATACGGCACCAGGTAATCCTGAGTCCCGGACGGATTGCCGGGCCATGCCGCAGCGGATTGCGCCATGGCGGCGGTGGCGAGGGCGACGGCACTGACGGCTAGGATGCGAAGGCGGTTCATGGGGGATTCCTCTGGTAAATAGGCTCATATGCCTAGCGGCAAAGTCGGCGCGAGTAAACGCCGCTTCGGCCGTACGGTGCACAAAACCGCGCCGCTGTTGCATACGGGTGACAGCGGCGCAAAGGCAGAGGCTCACTGGACGCCGCGCAGTTTTTCCAGCGTGCGCAAGCTGCCCAGGCCCAGCATGCCCATCAGCACGGTGGTCAGCGTCTGCATGTCGAATGCCGGAAGGCTGACCGGGCGGTGGGCGCTCATCAATGTAAACGCCAGCAGCGGCTGAAGAATGAAATGATAAGCAAACGCCACGCCGCACACCCAGCCGATGAACGGCCGCCATCCGCATACGAACAGGCTCGCGTTGCCCGCCTCCTGCTGGTCACTGGCCGCCTGCGCCTGGTCGGAGGTAATGGCCAGCTTCAGGGCTTCGAGATCTTCCTCGCGCTCGGCCTTGCGCAGCTCTTCCTGCGCGCGCGCCCGCGCATCCGGGTCAGGAATCAGCTTATCGAGCAGACGGGAGATAGGATCAATGAGGGCAATCCAGGCGGGCATGGCGATTCTCCTTACCAATAAGATGGGGATGATAAGAAAAGCCTAACCCGCGGCCTCAAGGCCCGGAAGGGGGAAAATGCGGAGTTAATCGCCCCAGCCAAGATTATTGGGCAATTCGCCGGCTTTGGAAGCGCCATAAGAGTAACGGCAATAGGAGAATCCTTCGCTCCAGCCGGACTTATACTGGTCGCTGGAGGACATTTCCGGCCGTTTCTTGAATCCATACATCAGCTTATAATCCCAGGTGCCT
>JAFATP010000043.1 GCA_019243895.1 Alphaproteobacteria bacterium | reverse complement strand
CGGCAGCGCGAGCGGATGGTGGGAAGCAGGCTGGCGGGATTATGCGATACCAATAGCAGCAGCGAGCGGGCGGGCGGCTCCTCCAGCAACTTAAGCAGCGCATTGGCGGCATTGACGTTCAGCGCATCGGCGCAATCCACGATCACCACGCGCCAGTTGCTCTCTGCGGGCGTCAGGGCTAAAAACTCGCCGATGCGGCGCGCTTCCTCCACCGGGATTTCCTGCTTTTCCTCTTCCTTCTTTTCGTCATAGGCCGGGGAAAGCACCAGCAGATCGGTGTGCGAGCCTGCGGCCACCCGCCGGAACACCGGATGCTCCGCGCTCATGTCCCCGGTTTCGGCTCCCGCCAGCATCATGCGGGCGATGCGGAAGGCGAACGTTGCCTTGCCGATGCCGCGCATGCCGCAAAGAAGCCAGGCGTGCGGCAATCTTCCGCCCTGGCGCGCTTCGATGAATGCCTGCTCGGCGGCTTCATGGCCGAAAAGAAAGGGATTAGTGCGCGGCGTCAGGCCTTCTTGCATGGCTTACGCATATAGCCACGGCAGTTGCTCGCGGTGATAATTCTCATACGCCACGATCGCGTCTTCCTGCCGCAGCGTCAGCGCGATGTCATCCAGCCCGTTGAGCAGGCACTGCTTGCGGAATGGCTCGATCTCAAAATGAAACGGGCTTTGCTCTCGTATGCCGATCTCCTGGCGCTGCAGATCCACATGCAGGGGCATCTGCGGCCGGGTTTGCGCGTGGCTCATCAATGCATCCACTTCTTCTTTTGGAAGAACAATTGGTAGCATCCCGTTTTTAAAGCAGTTGTTGAAGAAAATATCCGCGAAGGATTGCGCCACGATGCAGCGTATGCCGAAATCCAACAGCGCCCACGGCGCGTGCTCCCGGCTGGAGCCGCAGCCGAAATTCGCGCCGGAGACAAGAATCTGCGCATGGTCATACGGCGGCTGATGCAGCACGAAATCATCGATGCGCGCACCCTCCGGCGTATAGCGCATCTCATAAAACAACCCTTCTTTCAGGCCGGTGCGCTTGATGGTTTTCAAAAACTGCTTGGGGATGATCATGTCGGTGTCCACATTATCAATTGGCAGGGGGGCGGCGACGGCGGTGAGGGCGGTGAAGGGGTGCATGGGAGTTGGTTGAAGTTGAAAGTTGAAAGTTGAAAGTTAAGGATTAAGGCTACAAACAGTGCTTCTGTGTAGTTGAGACGTTAAACCATAAACTTCCTCTCTTGGAAATGCTTGCGTTATTTATAAATACGCACGGAAAATTGGACCGCTTTCTCCACGTGAGCTCGCCATAATTAATTATTAGGGGATGAAAGGATTTTCGCTGCGCGCTTGCCATAATTTCCAACTTTGAACTTTCAACTTTTAACCCCTGCGAACTCTCGAACATCACTCAACCTTCCCGTCACCGCCGCGGCCACCGCCATGGCGGGGGACATTAAATGTGTTCTTCCGCCTCTCCCCTGGCGTCCCTCGAAATTGCGGTTGCTGGTGGAGGCGCAGCGCTCACCCGGCTCCAGACGGTCGGCATTCATGGCCAGGCACATGGAGCACCCCGCCTCGCGCCACTCGAAGCCGGCCTCGGTGAAAATCTTGTCCAGCCCTTCTTTTTCCGCCTGTTCCTTGACCAGGCCGGAACCGGGCACCACCATCGCCAGCTTTACGTTGCCGGCCACCTTCCTGCCCTTGGCAAGCGCCGCCGCCTCGCGCAGATCCTCAATGCGGCCGTTGGTGCAGGAGCCGATGAATACTTTGTCGATGCTCACCTCTTGCAGGCGGGTGCCGGGCGCGAGCCCCATATACGCCAGCGCGCGCTCCATTCCCTTGCGGTGGGCGTCGTCCTTCTCCGCCGCCGGGTCCGGCACCCGGCCGCTGATGGGCAGCACCTGCTCGGGGCTGGTGCCCCATGTCACCTGCGGCTCGATGTCGGCGGCGCGCAGGCGCACTTCGCGATCGTATTTCGCGCCGTGGTCGGAAGGCAGCGTTTTCCAGAACGCCACCGCGCGCTCCCAGTCCGCGCCGTGGGGGGCCATCGGCCTGCCCTTCAGATACGCGAACGTCGTTTCATCCGGCGCAATCAGCCCGGCGCGCGCGCCCGCTTCGATGGACATGTTGCAGACGGTCATGCGGCCTTCCATGGAAAGGCGCGCGATGGCGTCGCCCGCGTATTCGATGACATAGCCCGTGGCGCCCGCAGTGCCGATCTTGCCGATAATGGCAAGTACGATGTCCTTGGCCGTCACGCCCAGCGGCAGCGTCCCTTCCACCTGCACCAGCATGTTCTTGGCGCGCCGCTGAATCAACGTTTGCGTGGCCAGCACATGCTCCACCTCCGATGTGCCGATGCCGAACGCCAGCGCGCCGAACGCGCCGTGCGTGCTGGTGTGCGAATCGCCGCAGACGATGGTCATGCCGGGTTGGGTGAAGCCCTGCTCCGGCCCCACGATATGTACAATGCCCTGGCGGACATCGCTCATCGGGAAATAAGTGATGCCGAACTCGCGGCAGTTTTCCTCCAGCGTCGCCACCTGGATGCGGGATTCCGGCTCCTTGATGCCTTTATAGCGATCGGGCGTGGTGGGCACATTATGATCCGCCACCGCCAGCGTCGCCTCCGGATGGCGCACCGCGCGGCCCGTCAACCGCAGGCCTTCGAAAGCCTGCGGGCTGGTCACCTCATGCACCAGGTGCCGGTCGACATACAGCAAACAGGTGCCGTCTTCCTGCTGATGCACGATATGCGCATCGAAAATTTTGTCGTAAAGCGTGCGTGAGCTGGTCATGGCCGGAGCGGGTGGTTGGGAGATTGCGAAAGCGCTTGCAGGCGTGTTGCCGCCGAAATGAATTGCCCCATCGCCAGGAATATATCAAAAATCGGGTTATAATCATCCGAATGGTTCTCACCGGGCAACTCTATGCCATGCGCCGCGCGAATCCGTTGATCTAGGATCGGTTGAAGTTGATCATAAAACGGCTTGAGCGTAGCAACAGCCGACGAACAATCCACGTCGCCTGTCAAGTAGGTCCGGGCGGTTGCAACGACGGGG
>JAFATP010000011.1 GCA_019243895.1 Alphaproteobacteria bacterium | reverse complement strand
GATTGCCGCCGATGCACAGGCCCATGGCATCGCGGGCAACCGGTTTTTCCCCGCAACGCTGGCGGTGGATGATCCGGCGGTGGCGGATGAGCTTACGGCGCCTCAGATACAGGAATTCAAAGATGCCGATAGCGGCGCGTGGACGCGCACGACTTCGGCGGAATACTCCAAGCGCGTCACCCGCAGCTTCGGTGTTTCTTTCGGCGAAACTTATATTCAGCAGGCGGGGCGCGGTGGCCAAAAGGAAATCAACGGCTTCGATAATGTGGATGTTACCGCTAAATATCAATTCATCACCAACGATGCGCATGAGCTGATCGTTTCGGCGGGGCTCGGCTGGGGCATCGGCGGCACGGGCGCGGAACGCGTCGGCGCGGAACGCTTCAGCACGCTCACTCCCACGCTGTTTTTCGGCAAGGGCTTCGGCGATCTGCCGGACAGCACCCCTTACCTGCAACCGCTGGCGGTCACCGGCAGCCTGGGGATCGGCCTGCCGACGCAAAATTATAAGAACACCGTGGACGCCGACACGGGAGCGCTGAGCCGGGAAGCGCATCCCGACCTGCTGAATTACGGGTTCACACTGCAATACAGCCTGCCTTATCTTCAACAGCATGTGAGGGATGTGGGCCTGACCGCCCCATTCAACCGCCTCGTCCCCTTGGTGGAATTCAACTTTCAGACTCCCTTTGCGCGCGGCGGAAGCCGCACCACCGGCACCATCAACCCCGGCCTTATCTGGGCTGGAACCGAGAGCCAGATCGGCGTGGAGGCGGTGATTCCCCTCAACGGAGATTCCGGCAAAGGCGTGGGCGCGGTGGCGCAGCTTCATTTTTACCTGGACGATATCTTTCCCGGCTCCCTCGGCAGACCGTTGCTGGATGTGCCGTGATGAAAACCATTGTTAGCGCATTGCTACTGTCTGCCTGGGCGCACGCTGCCTATGCCTGCCCCACGCTGGAATCAGCGGAACCACGGGTGGGCAGCGTCGCCAGCGGCGAGGTCTCACGCGTCGCGCTGCATTTCAGCGGCGCCATCATCCCCGCTTCCAGCACCCTTTCCGTCAGCCGCATGCCGTCGCAAAAAGTGAGTATCGGACAAGCGCTGGCTGACTCGAAGGACGACCGCTCCATCGCCATCGCCGTGGCGGCTCCCCTTGCCCCCGGCCAATATAAGGTGGAGTGGCGGGTGCTATGCGAATGCGGCAGCTTTGTTCCCGGCAGCTATAAATTCACGGTGCGCTAGGCACTGCCTTAGTACCGATGTGATTGGGAGAAGAGAGTTCTTGTTGTTTCCCGCCGTGTTGCAAGTGTATGTGGTTTCCAGCGGCAATATAATTATTAATTCGCCGAAACCATACGCTGCACCATGGCGCAGTTTTGCAGCGGGCCCATCTGCTGCCGCAGCGCTATGTATAATTGCTCGGTGAGCGCCACGCGCTGCCGCCATTTTTCTCCCAGCGCCGCGCGCAGGGACTCCGGCACGTCAAGTTTCCAGTTGCCCGCTTCCCGCGCGAATATCAGACGCATGAAACGCCTGACGCCGCCGGTGACGACGCCGGCGCGGATAATCACATAAGGATCGGCGCGCTGCTGCGAAACGTAATCGATGCCTGAAGGCACGCATTGCATCAGCCCGTAATCGACGAACCGATTATATAATTCTACGGAATCCGCCGTTAGCAGGCCACGGCAGGCCGGAGCGTTCCGCGCGCCGATGCAGCGTATTAAATGGGAAAAGGCAGCCTTCGCCCCGCTCTCCTCCGCAAAAGCGGGAAACGGGCTTAGCAGCATCATGACCGCTCCTATACACGCTATCTTTTTCAACGATGGCGAATCAAGCACTGCGGGCTCCTGACATAATGCAACGCCGCATGGTATGCGCTACGCATCTCAATTACCAATACGATAAAGTTTACGCGGCGGAAATAATCCTTTAAACAAGACGGGCCGCGTGCCTCAAGCCTCCAACCGGGAATGCCATGAAAAGAACCGCCTCTGCCGCGTTTACCGCCGCCGGTGTGATTGTTCTTGGCGTGGGCGCGTATTCGCTGGCCTGGTATGTGCAGGCCGTTCGCGCCCGCCAGGCGGCGGAGGCTTTTTTTGCCGGTGCCAACGCGCGCGGTTATGCCGTGAGTTATCAGGCCATTGAAACCTCCGGCTTCCCCTTCACCGTCACCATACGCATCAAACAGCCGCATTATAAGCTGCGCATGGATACACTGCTGAAAGACCTCTACGCCCGGACGGGCAAAACCCCGGCCGACTCTCCTAAAACGCCGCTGAGTGCGGACATCGGCGCGTTGCCGGAATGGACGGAAGAAGGCGGCGTGGACGCCCTTGTCTATGGCGTTGACCTGGGCTCGGACCGGCTGTTCCTGCGCAGCGAGGGCAATGCTTCCGGCACCAGCACCATCCGCGGCGACACCCGGATGATTACCGCGGAGATGCAGTCGCCCACGCAATGCACCGTGCAGATGAACCATTCCGAATGGCGTCACGGCTTATGGGCGACCGGCGCGGCATTCGCCAGTCCGCAGGATTTCGTCCGCAGCTTCCGCGCCCTGCGCTGCGAGGCCGGCAGCCGCACGCTGAAGGACGCCGCAAGCGGCGAATTGCTGGATAGCAGCGATCCCGCCACGCTGGCCCTCACCTCCATTCCCAGCGGTGCGCTGCGCACCACGCGGTTTGAGCTGCACGCCCCGAAAAGCAGCTTCACCCCAGGCTTCGATGCTTATGCGGCCCGCTACACCGCCTTGTTTCCGCGCGCCGCAAGCGGGAGAGGCAATTACCATTTCTCCGCTTACGGCGAACGCAGCATCGACCTGGCCTTAAGCCTGGCGCACCCGGCCGAAGCGTCGCAGTGGACCCGGCTTTCCCCGCTGACCTTCACCGTGGAGCGTTTCACCTTTAAAAACGCGCTTTACGCGCAAACGCTGGATATGCTGGTGGATTACCGCCCCCAAGAGCACGGGCATGTGGCCGTGAAGATGAATGCCGAGGCCACCTTCAGCCCCGGGTTCGACGCCATTTTCAGCGAGGAGTTCCTCTCCAACCTGACAGCCGCGAAGGATGCGCGCAACCCGAAAGCGGCGGCATTGCAGCAGGCCCTGGCGTCTTACAGCGACGAGCAGCTGAAGGAAATGCTGAAGCCCGCTCTGTTCAACCTTCATGAATTCAGCCCGGTGGCGCTGCATGTGGATGCGGCGGGCGACCAGGCGGCCAACGCCAAGCCGGCCATTGAGGTCAGCCGGCTGGATATCTTCACCGCGCCCTACGGCCTCAGCATGAAAGGTGCCTATCACGGCGGCGGCGGCAGCCGGTTCACCCTTTCCTGCCGCAATCTGCTGCCGCTGGTGGAGGATATGTTCAATTATGCGGTGCGGCTGCGCAGCGTGGCGCTGAAGCTTTCCCCGCAAACGGCCGCCGCATTGCCGCCGCCTACACCCGCGCTGCTTCAAGGAATCGAGGCGTTTCTCACCGCCATCGCCGACCGGCAGAAAGACACCTCCGGCGACGAGCTTATGGTATTCGCTTATCAAGCCGATGCGGGCGGGCTGCCTTCCGTGAACGGCAAAACCATGGAACAGCTCTTCG
>JAFATP010000279.1 GCA_019243895.1 Alphaproteobacteria bacterium | reverse complement strand
AGCACACCGGCTTCACCCTGCTGCATTTGAGCCTGCTGCTGGCGGTGCAAGCATCTGTTGCGGCCATCGGACCAACAATAATACCTATGTTTGTTGCTCGGGAGGCCCGGATTGTGGAGGCTGGTAGTTTCGCTGAAGCCAGAGCTCGGACGCCCTGCTCATTAATAATGCTGAGCCTTAAATTATACTCTCGGGATGGTGCTCTCCATTAATCATGGAAAAGGAAACGCTCCCTAGCGGCCAGGGCCCGCGCCCGTTCCGCGCGCCGCCGCCATCGGTTTAAATTGCAGCGTTTGCGGATTCATCTCGCTGATGAGCTTGGTGGCGGTGTCGATCACCCAGCCGTGCAGTTGCAGCTCACCGCGTTTCTCCGCCTCGGCGACAAAAGGATAGGTGCGGAGATTATCGATGCTTTGCCGCACCGAGCCTTCTTCCATGGCGTGCGCATGCGCCTCCTCTTCGCCGGGATGCTCCAGCACGGCTTCGCGCACCGGCAGAAGCGGTTCCAGATATTCGGTGAGATGGCTCGTCTCCGGCTTGTTGTCGCCGCGCAGGCACGCCCCAAGCCCGCCGCAGTTTGTATGGGCGGAAACGACGATATGCTTCACCTTCATGACATTCACCGCGAATTCCACGCTGGCCGCCTCGCTTAAATGCCGCGGCTTGCCCTGCTCGTCCAGCCCCGCCACCACCGCGCCGATGGTGCGGTGAATCAGCGCTTTGCCTTGCTCGATGCCGATATCGGCGACGGGATCAAGCCGCGCGTCAATGCAGCCGATATAAAGCATCTCCGGCTGATGCTTCGCCGGTTTATCCGTTCGTGGCACCAGAGCCAACGCCTGGCGCTGGCGAATCTTCTGCATGATATCCGCGTCCATTCAACCTCCATCAACCTGCCTGTCTCAGCGTGCAGGTGCTGGCACCCTAGCAGAATGCAAGGAGGTTAATGTGAAGATTAGATGAATTGTCGCTACGACACGTTGACCGGATGCCGGCTGGAGCGTTAGGGATAATAGCGGTAGCACCCGCGGCCATAGCAGCCCGGCGCCCAGTGATAATAGCCGTAAGCTGGCGCGACTACCACCGCGGGCGGCGGCGCCGCATAGCGAGGCGGCGCGATGACACACCCGCTCAATCCCATGAGTAAAACCGATGCGCCGGCCCAAACAATTTTTCTCTTCATATACCACTCCGTTACGGATTTTTTTTCTTACCGGTTCGCCTACGCGAAGCATTTCCGATATCAATGATACGCGTCAGCGCCCCGCATTCTTCGCGAAAAAAAATCGTGTTCGTAATTTTGAAGGCGCGAAAATCCCGCTTTTAACGCTCTTCCGGCGGGCGCGGCGGCTGCCGCCCGAACAGGCGCTCGGAAAGCGGCCGTTCCGGGGGGCGGTGCAGCATGCGCACCAATGCCGCGCGCTCCTGCGGCGTCAGCTGCGCCGCCACCTCCGCTACCGCTTCGCTCATGCGCCGCATAATCTGCAGGCGCAGGGCCTGCATGTGGCGGGCCTGGGCGAGATACGCGTCTTTATCGAACTGCTCCGCTTCCAGCATGCGGCTGGCTTGCTTGCCCGCATCGCTCAGCTGTTCATGCAATTCCCCGGTATCCCGCTCCGCCTGGTTTAACGCGTCCTTCAGCAGCTGGCGCTTGTCTTCCGGCAACGTCTCCAGCGCTTCCCGCTGGTGGCGATAAGGGGAATGGGTGAAAAGGCAGCGTCCCGCCTGACCCGCGATGATGCCGGCCAGCAGCAGGTTCAGCACCAGCGAGAGGGTGAATATCCATTTCAAGGCCGGGCTCATAAGATACCTCCATCTTCGTCTATGTATGCGGGCGCCGCGGTCCCGTCGTCTGCGGTTCCCTGCGGCGAGAGGCTAAACCCGATAACGATGCCGCACAGTATGGCCGCAGGCAATGCGAATGCAGGCTTAGGCAGCAGCAGATCGCTCAGCAGCTCACGCAGCCAAGCCCGACGCGGTAAAGGCGCGCCCGTGCGGTAGGCCGCACGTATAATACGGTCTGCAAGCGCAGGGCTGGCCGGAACGACCGCGTGCGCAAGCAGGGATTCCAGCCGGCGGCAATCTTCTCTCAATGCGGCGAAACGCGCATCGCGCATGGCCCGCTCGCCCGCCGCGCGCGGATCCTCC
>JAFATP010000298.1 GCA_019243895.1 Alphaproteobacteria bacterium | reverse complement strand
GCCGCGTATGGGCATTTCGGGCGCGCGCCGGAAGCCGACGGCGCCTTCTCCTGGGAAAAGCTCGACCTGGTCCAGGCCCTCCAGGATTATTTCCCCAAATCGGCGCGGCGTCCCATCAGCGACATTCCCATCGAGGTGTAGCGTTGCAGGAGCGATTGATCGCCTCTTACGGGCGTAGGCGGGGGCGCCGCCTGCGCGGCATACGGCGCGAGTTGATTGATGAGGCGCTGCCCGAGCTGCAACTCACCCCGGAAATCATTGCCGATTACGCCGCGGCACATGCCGGAAAGCTCTGGCTTGAAATCGGCTTCGGCGGCGGCGAGCACCTGGCGGCGCAGGCGGCGGCGCACAAGGAGATCGCCTTCATCGGCTGCGAGCCGTATATCGACGGCGTAGGCAGTCTGTTGAAGCTATTGACGCGGGAAGGTTGCGATAACGTACGGATTTTTAATGACGACGCGCGGCTGCTGATCGATCAACTGCCGGACGCCTGCCTGGCGCGCGTATTTATTTTATTTCCAGACCCGTGGCCGAAAGCGCGCCACCATAAGCGCCGGTTGATCCAACGTCCGTTTCTGCAGGCGCTGGCGCGGGCGATGCCACCGGGCGCGACATTGCTGCTTGCCACCGACCACGCGGATTATCTCGCCTCCATGCTGGAGCAGCTGCTGGCCAGCGTGGAATTCACCTGGACGGCGCGCCGCTGCGCGGATTGGACGCACGCGCCGCCGGGCTGGGTGCGCACCCGCTATCAAGAGAAGGCAGAAAGAGAAGGAAGGATAGCGACTTATTTGGAGTTTTTAAGAAAGTAGATGAGTGATGGCGTTACTCTCCGCGCAGCGCCTGGCCGAGGTCTTTAATCAAATCCGCTTCATCCTCCAGCCCCACCGAAAGGCGGATCAACCCTTCACCGATGCCGATGCGCTGCAGCGTTTCCCTGCCCAAGCTATGATGCGTGGTGGAGGCGGGATGCGTGATGAGGGTTTTCGCATCGCCGAAATTATTTGAGATGTCGATGATCTTCAGGCGGTTCATGAAAGCGAAGGCCGCCTTCTTTCCGCCTTTCAGCTCGAAAGCGATCAGCGGCCCGCCGCTGTTCATCTGCTTGCGCGCCACCGCGTATTGCGGATGGCTGCGCAGACCGGGATAGGTGACGCGCGCCACCTGCGGCTGGGCTTCCAGCCACTGGGCGATGGCGGCGGCCGTGCCGCAATGCCGGGCCACCCGCAGAGGCAGCGTCTCCAGGCTTTTGAGAATGAGCCAGGCGTTGAAATGACTCATATGCGGGCCGGTGTGGCGGCAGAAGGGCATCGCCTCTTCATCAATGAACGCCCGGCTGCCGAGGATGGCGCCGCCCAGCGTGCGGCCCTGGCCGTCGATGTGCTTGGTGGTGGAGTAGATCACGATATCGGCGCCCAGCTCCAGCGGATGCTGCGCCAGCGGCGTGGAGAATACGTTATCCACGATCAGCCTGGCGCCGGCCGCCTTGCAGCATTCCGCCACGGCGGCGATGTCGATCAGTTCCAGCGTGGGGTTGGCGGGCGTTTCGATGAACACGCAACGCGTGGCGGGGGTGATGGCGCTGCGCCATTCGTCATAATCCTGCCCGCCCACCAGCGTGTAGGTGATGCCGAAGCGGGGCAGCACCTGTGTGATGATGTATTGGCAGGAGCTGAAAATGACGCGGTTGGCCACCACATGATCCCCCGCCTTCAGCTGGCACATCATGGCGGCGAACACGGCGGCCATGCCGCTGGCCACCGCGGCGCACGCCTCCGCCCCCTCCATCAGGGCAAGGCGGTCTTGCAGCATCTGCAGGTTGGGATGGGAATACCGGCCGTATTTAAACCCCTTGCCGCCCGCGGAAAACCTGGCTTCGGCCTCTTCCGCGCTTGCATAAACATAGGCGGAGTTTAAAAATAATGCTTCGGAAGTCTCGCCGAAACCGCTGCGCAGCGTGCCTCCGCGCACCAGGCGGGTGGCGAGGTTCCAATCTTTGGCGTCGGCATCATCCGTCATGGCGTATGCTTTTGCGGGTTGTGAAATGAAAGAAGAACAGGTTATAAACTAGCGAGTTAGCAGGCACAAGGCGAGAAAGAACTCCATGCGCGGCACCAATCCCCTCCGTTCGCCGGAACCCGGCGACGGCCGAATCCTGCAGGTGCAGGATATTTTTCCCACATTGCAAGGGGAAGGCCCGTTTGCGGGCGAACCCGCCGTTTTCGTGAGGCTGGGCGGCTGCAACCTTGCCTGCGATTTCTGCGACACCGAATTCGAAATATTCCGCGCCATGCCGCTGGATCAGGTGATGGAGGAAGTGCGGAAAGCGGCGGCAGGAGTGCGGGAGTTGGCGGTTATCACCGGCGGCGAGCCGCTGCGGCAGAATATCGCGCCGCTGTGCAAGCATCTGCTGGGGCACGGATTCCGCGTGCAGATTGAAACCAACGGCACGCTGTTTCGCGCGTTGCCGGAAGGGGTGAGCATCGTCTGTTCCCCCAAGCCCTCCGCCGCCGGCTATTACCCGGTGCGGCCCGATTTGCTGGAGCGGGTGAATGCGCTGAAGTTCATTGTATCGCGCCACCGCCTGGGCTACGGCGAAGTGGCGGAGGTGGGGCAGACGCCGCGCCGCATTCCCGTCTACGTGCAGCCGATGGACGAAGCCGACGCGCGGAAAAACGCCGAGAACCGCGCCCTGGCGATGGAGCTGGCGCAGGCGCGCGGCTACCGGCTGTCGCTGCAATTGCATAAAATCCTCGGCATCCCATGAAAAAAAGCGCCATCGTGCTGCTTTCCGGCGGGCTGGATTCCGCCACCGTGCTGGCTATGGCGCGCGCCGAATGCGAGAACGTGTATGCCCTTTCCTTTGCCTACGGGCAGCGGCACGGCGCAGAGCTTGAAGCGGCCAAGCGCATCGCGGCGCGGGGCGGCGTGCGCGAGCACCGCATCGTCAGCATCGATCTTGCCGCGTTCGGCGGCTCCGCCTTGACGGATTCGTCGCTGCCCGTGCCGAAGGAGCGCAGCGCCAGTGAAATGGGGGAAGGAATCCCCATCACTTATGTGCCGGCTCGCAATATGATTTTCCTTTCTTTCGGGGTGGCTTGGGCGGAGGTATTGAACTGTTACATTATCTATATCGGCGTCAATGCGCTGGATTACAGCGGCTATCCGGATTGCCGCCCCGCCTTCATCCATGCATTTGCAGCGACCGCCAATCTCGCCACGGCCTATACCGCGGAAGGTCAAGGCCGCATCCGCATCCGCGCGCCGCTGATGACGCTGTCCAAGGCGGACATCATTCGCAAGGGCATGGCGCTGGGAGTGGAATATGCGGAAACGCTCAGCTGCTATGACCCGGATGCGCAGGCCCGCGCCTGCGGCGCGTGCGACGCCTGCCAGCTGCGGCGCAAGGGATTTGTGGAAGCGGGCTTTGCCGATCCCACCGTTTATGCGCCATGAGCGTGTGGGTGCTGCACGGGGTTTCGCTGCCTGAAGCGCGCGCCGCAGACATGCTGCTGCGTCTGCCGCTGGGGGAGGAAGAGGATTTTACCGATGCCGTATCCATGCCGGAATTGCGGCAGCGGCTGAAGGCGCGCCACCCGGAAGCGCCGCCGGAGCGCATTAATATTATGGCCGAGGGCATGTGGCGGTTCACGCACGGCATCGGCGTGGAAGATATTCTCGCCATGCCGCAGCCGGAGGAAGAAATGGTGGCGTTTGCGCAAGCCACCGGCGCGGTGCGTTATGTGGCGGAAGAAGGCGGCGCGGGGCATTACGCGCTGCCGGTGCGCCTGTTCGCCGCGCGCGTGCCGGTGGAGAAATTCGGTCGCCGTGCCGAGGTGTTTACGCGGAGGCGACATGCG
>JAFATP010000238.1 GCA_019243895.1 Alphaproteobacteria bacterium | reverse complement strand
AGATCTTCACCGATTGCACCGGGCTGGTGCAATCCTGCGCCCTATTGAAGCTGGAGCTCGCCGAAGCCCAGCGCGAGGCGATGCTGGCTTTGGGCGTGCGTCATTCCGGCCGTTTCCAGGCGGGGGAGGACATCGAGCTGCTTTCTTTTCTGGCCCAAATCGCGGCGCACCAACTGGATCGTTACCTGGCTGATTTATCGGTATGAGCGCCTCGCGCAGCCTGCCCGCGCTGCTGGACACCTGGCAAAGCTGGGCGGCGGCGGTGCGGGGCATCTCGGCGCACACGCTGACCGCCTACCGCGGCGATATGCAGCAATTCCTCGCTTTCCTGCAAGGGCATGAAGGGCGGGCGCCGAGCGTGCGCACGCTGCTGCGCCTGGAACTGCGCGATTTCCGCGCCTGGATGGCGCAGCGCGCTGAAAGCGGCTATGATTCGGCTTCCACGGCGCGCGCGCTGTCAGCGGTGAAGCATTTTTACCGCTATTTGGAAAAACAGAAGCTGGGCGCCAATGTCGCCGTCCATCACCTCCGCTCGCCGAAACGCAAGGCGGCGCTGCCGCGCGCGGTGGACGAACCGCAATCGCATGAAGCCGTTTCACGCATCGCCGACCTTCAGGAAAAACCCTGGGTGGGGTTACGCGATGCCGCGCTGCTGAGCCTGCTTTACGGCAGCGGGCTGCGCATCGGCGAAGCGCTTTCGCTCTCCCGCCGCGCCGTGGAGGGGGCGGAGACGCTGGTGGTCACCGGCAAAGGCAATAAGCAGCGCGCAGTGCCGGTGCTGCCGGTGGTGCGCGAGGCGGTGGCGGCCTATCTGGCCGCCTGCCCTCATGCCATCGGGCCGGACGATCCGCTTTTTATCGGTGAAAAGGGCCATCCCTTGCAGCCTGCGGTTTTCTCGCGGCAGGTGCGGCGCCTGCGCCTGCTGGCGGGCCTGCCGGAAAGCGCCACGCCGCACGCCTTTCGCCATAGTTTCGCCACCCACCTGCTCAGCCACGGAGCGGATCTGCGCTCGATCCAGGAATTGCTGGGCCACGCCTCGCTTTCCACCACGCAGCGCTACACGGCGGTGGACCGCGACCGGCTGCTCAGCGCTTACCGCGCCGCTCACCCCCGGGCTTGAAATAAAATGTCGCTGCCGTCACCCTTATCCTCTCATTTCCGCATCCTGCACACCTTCACCTTCCGCTTGGGCCTGGTGTATATGGCGCTGTTCTCGCTTTCGGTGGTGCTGCTATTCGGCTTCATTTACACCTTCGCCGTCAACTATCTGGACAATCAGTTGAGCGACGCCATCCGGCTGCGCCATTCCCTGCTGATGGACGAATACCGCGTCAACGGCTCGGCGGGGCTGGAAGCCCGCATCGGCGAGCTGATCGAGAGCGACGACGAAGGCGCGGAGATTTACCTGCTGATCAACAACAAGGGCGAGCGCCTGGCGGGCAATCTGGAAACCTGGCCGCAGCATGTGACGCTGGAAGGGCATTTCGAGAAAGACGGACAGTGGATCCGCTTTTCTATCGAAGGCACGCGCAATCATCCCGCCAGCATCGGCGTGCAGGCCGTCACGGTGCCCCTTTCCAAATGGCGCACGCTGCTGGTAGGCCAAACCATGATCAGCAAGCGCAAGGTGGAGCAGACCATTGCGCAGGCGTTCTGGGCCAGCCTCGCCGTCACGCTGCTGATGGCGTTCCTCGGCGCCGTCATTGTGACCCGCAGCGTGGTGCACCGCTTAAGCGTCATCAACCGCTCGGCGGACACCATCATGCACGGGCAGTTCTCTGCGCGTATTCCCTTCACCCCCGGCGGCGACGAATTCGACGAGCTTTCGCTGCATTTGAACAGCATGCTCGACCGCACCGAGGCGCTGATGAAATCCTTAAGCGACATCGTCAATAACATCGCGCACGACCTGCGCAGCCCTTTAAGCCGCATCGTGGCGCGCACCGAGGCGGGCCTGCGCGGCATGAAGGAGGGGTCCGCCGCGCGCCGCCTGCTGGAGCGGAACGTGGAAGACATGAACGAGCTGATCGGCACCTTCAACTCCATCCTGCATTTGAGCGAGCTGGAAGCCAATACGGATTTCCATCGCTTTCAGCTGTGCGACCTGCAGCTGCTGGTGGAACAGCTGGCGGAGTTTTACGAGCCGCTGGCGGCGGAAAAGGGCATCGCGCTGGAAAACCGCCTGCGGCGGCCCCTGCTTATTTCCGGCGAAAGCAAC